>JANXVP010000533.1 GCA_025351615.1 Ramlibacter sp.
CCGCTGCCACTGCCACGGGCCGAACCGCAGGCCGCCGCGGCGCGAGCCTCGGCGCCCGCGCCGTCCGTCACGGCCGCCGGTCCCATTCAGGATGCCCCGGTTGTGCCAGCTGAAGAAACGGCAGTTGCTGTCCCGGTTCCGCCGACAGTTCCGACAGTTCCGGCAGTCAAAGCCGACGCCAGGCCCGGTGCCAGGGCGGCGGCGAAAAGCGAACCCGTCAAGGCCCCCCCCACGAGCGACAGCAAGCCTGTCGCCGCAACCGACAACGGCGCGAAGGCCCGTGCCTTGCTGGAAGCCAAACCGGCCGAGGAGTCGACAGCGGCAGTGGCTGCCGAAGGACGCTTCGTGGTGCAGGTTGGGGCATTCGCCGATGCGGGGAAAGCCCGTGAAACCCGGCTGCGGGTCGAGAAGGCGGGTCTGAAGACCTACACCCACGTGGCCGAGACCAGGGACGGCAAGCGGATTCGCGTGCGCGTCGGGCCTTTCCCCAGCCGCGCCGAAGCCGACAAGGCAGCTGAAAAAATCAAGGGGCTGGATTTACCGGCCGCGATCCTCACGTTGTGAGGGTGCCCGTCCGATGGCCACGCTGGACTGGGTGTTTCTGACCGTGTTGGTGGCTTCCCTGGCGCTGGGCGCCTGGCGGGGTCTGGTGTACGAGGTGTTATCGGTGCTGGGCTGGATCGCCGCCTTCGTGCTGGCCCAGTGGCTGGCGCCCGACGCGGCGGCCTGGCTTCCGATGGGCCACTCGGCAGACGCGCTGCGCTATGCCGCCGGTTTCGTGCTGGTGTTCATCGCCTGCGCGTTTGCGGCCGGGTTGTTGGCATGGGCCTTGAAGAAGCTGGTCGAGGCGGTCGGATTGCGACCGGTCGACCGGACCCTGGGGGCGGCCTTCGGGCTGGTGCGGGGCGCGGTGCTGCTGCTGGCCGCGGCCGTGGTGGTCAACCTGACGCCGCTGCAGGGCGGGGAATGGTGGACGGAGTCGAAGGGGGCCGGCGTGTCGACGACGGTGCTCAAGGGGTTGAAGCCGGTATTGCCCGAACGTTTCGGGCGCTATCTGCCCGTTTAAGAGAGCCTCAATCATGTGCGGAATCGTCGGCGTTGTCAGCAACGCCCCAGTCAACCAGCTGATCTACGACGCGTTGCTGCTGCTGCAGCATCGCGGCCAGGACGCGGCCGGGATCGTCACGCAGAAAGAGCGCAAGTTCTTCATGCGCAAGGCCAAGGGCATGGTGCGCGACGTCTTTCGCACGCGCGACATGCGCGGTCTGCCGGGCGACGCAGGCCTGGGCCAGGTGCGCTACCCCACGGCCGGCAACGCGTATAGCGAGGAAGAGGCGCAGCCCTTCTACGTCAACGCGCCATTCGGCCTGGTGCTGGTCCACAACGGCAATCTCACCAACGCACAGGCACTGAAGGCCGAACTATTCACCTCGGACCACCGGCACATCAACACCGAGAGCGATTCGGAAGTCCTGCTCAACGTGTTCGCCCATGAGCTGGAGAAAACCACGCGTGGCACGCAGCTGCGGCCCGAGGATGTCTTTACCGCAGTGCGCAATGTGCACCGTCGGGTGCGCGGCTCGTACGCGGTGGTGGCGATGATCGCTGGCCACGGGGTGCTGGCCTTCCGCGACCCGTTCGGGATCCGGCCGCTGTCGCTGGGCCGCAAGGAAGGCACCGTGATGGTGGCCAGCGAGTCGGTCACGCTGGAGGGCACGGGGCATACCTTCGATCGCCACGTACTGCCCGGCGAAGCGATCTTCATCGACCTGCAAGGCAGGGTCCATGCGCAGCAATGCGCCGACTCGCCCAAGCTCTATCCGTGCATTTTCGAATACGTCTATCTGGCACGGCCGGACTCGGTGCTGGACGGCATTTCGGTGTACCAGGCGCGCCTGAACCTGGGCGAAACGCTGGCCAAGCGGGTGGTCTCCACGGTGCCGCCGAGCGAGATCGACGTCATCATCCCGATCCCGGAGTCCAGCCGCCCCAGCGCCACCCAGCTCGCGCACCTGCTGGGCATTCCGTACCGCGAAGGCTTCGTGAAGAACCGCTACGTCGGCCGGACCTTCATCATGCCGGGGCAGGGCGTGCGCAAGAAGTCGGTGCGGCAAAAGCTCAACGCGATCGCCAGCGAATTCAAGGGCCGCAACGTGCTGCTGGTCGACGACTCGATCGTGCGCGGCACCACCAGCCGCGAGATCGTGCAGATGGCGCGCGATGCAGGCGCCAAAAAGGTCTACCTGGCCAGTGCCGCGCCGCCGGTGCGCTATCCGAACGTCTACGGCATCGACATGCCCACGCCGAGCGAACTGGTCGCGCATGGCCGCACCATCGAGGAAGTGCGCGAAGTCATCGGCTGCGACGCGCTGATCTACCAGGACGTCGACGGCATGAAGCGCGCCATCCTGAAAGCGGCGTCTACCGCCCCGGGTTCGATGCCGCTGGACGGCTTTGATGCCTCGTGCTTCGATGGCGTCTACGTCACCGGCGACATCAACTCCGACGACATTGCGCGCATCAACCAGGCGCGCATCGGCCAGGAAGACCCGCTCGAGGAAGACACCTCGCGCCTGGCCCTGCCCAACGCCCAGGAAGCCTGAGAATATGATCCCCATCTTTTGCCCTGCGAAGGTCTGATATGCAGGGAAAAAAGCTTCCTGCGGGATTGCACCGCGACACGCTGGCCGTGCACACCGCGCTGGCCGCCAGCCAGCACGGCGAAAACTCGGAGGCGCTGTACCTGACCAGTGGCTTCGTGCAGGCCGACGCCGAAACCGCTGCCCGCCGCTTCGCCAGCATCGAAGAGGGCTTCACCTACGGGCGAACTTCCAATCCCACCGTCACCAGCTTCGAGCAGCGTCTGGCCGCGATGGAGGGCACCGAGGCCGCCATCGGCGCATCGACCGGCATGGGCGCGATCCTGATGCTGTGCATGGGCCTGCTCAAGGCGGGCGATCACGTCATCTGCTCGCGCTCGGTGTTCGGGTCGACCATGAACCTGTTCGGCCGCGAATTCGCCAAGTTCGGGGTGGAGACGAGCTTCGTTTCGCAGACCGACCAGGCGCAGTGGCGCGCTGCCCTGCGCCCCACCACCAGACTGCTGTTCGCGGAAACACCGACCAATCCGCTCACCGAGGTCTGCGATATCCGGGCGCTGGCTGGCATTGCGCATGGCGCGGGTGCACTGCTTGCCGTCGACAACTGTTTTTGCACCCCGGCCTTGCAGCGGCCGATTGAAATGGGCGCGGACCTGGTGATTCATTCGGGCACCAAATACCTGGACGGCCAGGGGCGCGTCATGGCCGGTGCGATCTGCGGACCGTCGCGCCTGATCGTCGACGTCTTCGGTCCGGTGGTGCGCACGGCCGGCATGACCCTGTCGCCCTTCAACGCCTGGGTGGTGCTCAAGGGACTGGAGACGCTGGCCATCCGGATGCAGGCCCAATGCGCCAGTGCGCTGGCATTCGCACGCTGGCTGGAGCAGCAGCCGGCGGTGACGCGGGTGTACTACCCGGGGCTGGAGTCGCATCCGCAGCATGGCCTGGCAATGCAGCAGCAGTCCGGCCAGGGCGGCGCGGTGGTCTCTTTCGACGTGCGCGGCAATGATCCGCAGTCGGCACGGGCCAACGCGTTCCATG
>JANXVP010000562.1 GCA_025351615.1 Ramlibacter sp.
GGAATGGAACGGCCTGTTGTTCGAGCAAGGGCCCGGCACGGTGGACGTGGCTGCGCAGATCGCCCGCATGGGTCCGCGTGCCGACCTCGACTTCTCCGGCCACGTGCTGGACAAGGTTGTGATGCACGAGTGCAACTACAACTGGAAGACTTTCATCGAGGTCTACCTGGAGGATTACCACGTCGGACCCATGCGGGCGATCTGCGCAGCCACGTCCACCGTGCCGGGCCCTTGCTCGAACAACAGGCCGTTCCATTCCTGCAAGCTGTAGTTGTTGAGGTTCAGGCACGGGTCTTCGGCGAAATGCGGCGCCCCCAGCAACGTGCCCGCCCTTGCGGTCTGGCCGGCGCTGTAGGTCCAGCGGTGCAGCGGACAGACGATGTTGCCGCCCGAGACCGGGCTGGCCAGGGTCGAGCCGCTGCCCTTGAGAATCACCGCCTGCCGGTGCCGGCACACGTTGGAGATCAGCTCGACGCCGCGCGGGGTTCGCAGCAGCGCCCGACCCTCACCCTCCTGGGGCAGGGCATGGTAATCACCGAGATTCGGAACCGACAGCTGGTGCCCCACATAACGGGGCCCTTGCCGGAAGATGTTTTTTATCTCGCGCCGGTGGAGCGCTTCGTCGAAGTAACTTGAAACTGGTAGTTGGCTTGCGGCCTGCTGCAGTTGAAGACTTAAATCAGACATGAAGTCCTGACCTAGAGACTCCCCCTATGAAGGGGCAGGGGTAAGCGCTTCATCCGTGGACTGGCGCGGGAAAGTAACCGTGAAGGGGAACGGGATTGTACCCTCGGGGGTCATATCGGGACGGGCAGATAAAATGCAACTTTCGACTGAAAACAAATGCCCAAGGCCCCTGCCAAACCCCCAGCCTCCTACGAGGCAGCCCTGGAAGAACTGGAGCAGCTGGTGGGCTTGATCGAAAGCGGCCAGTTGCCCCTGGAGCAGTTGCTCACGGGCTACCAACGCGGCGCCGAACTGCTGAAGTTCTGCCGCGACCGGCTCCAAGCGGTGGAAAACCAGATCAAGGTGCTCGACGAAGGTGTGCTCAAGCCGTGGACGCAGGAGTGAACGTCAGCAGGGGCGGACAGCCGTTTTTGGTCGCGGCCTGGAGCGCAGCCCATCTCGAAGCGGTCGAACAGGCCCTGTCGCGCTGGGTGGTCGCGCAGGCGCCCGCAGGGCTGGGGGATTCCATGCGTTACGCGGTGCTCGATGGTGGCAAGCGCCTGCGGCCCCTGCTCGTGCTGGCCGCATGCGAAGCCGTCCACGGCAACACAGCGGCTTCCATGCGCGCGGCCTGCGCCGTCGAACTCATCCATGCGTACTCGCTGGTGCACGATGACATGCCCTGCATGGACAACGACGTGCTGCGCCGGGGCAAGGCGACCGTGCATGTGAAATTCGGCCAGGCGCAGGCGCTGCTGGCGGGCGATGCGCTGCAGGCGCTGGCTTTCGAGTTGCTGACGCCCGAACCCGATGAAGTCCCCGCTGCCATCCAGGCCAGCTTGTGCAGGCTGCTCGCGCGCGCCGCCGGGCACGAAGGCATGGCAGGTGGCCAGGCGATCGACCTGGCGAGCATCGGCCAGGCCCTGGACGAAGACCAATTGCGCCAGATGCACCGGCTCAAGACGGGCGCACTGCTGCAATGCAGCGTGCTGATGGGCGCTGCCTGCGGCAGTCTCGACGCGCGGGCCAGCGCAGCGCTGGCCGTGTACGGCGCGGCCGTGGGTTTGGCCTTCCAGGTGGTCGACGATATCCTCGACGTCACCGCGGACTCGCAAACGCTGGGTAAGACCGCGGGCAAGGATGCCCAGCAGGACAAGCCCACCTATGTCTCGGTGCTGGGCCTGGAGCGCTCCCGCGACTACGCCGGGGAACTGCTGGTGCAGGCGCGCGATGCGCTGGCTTGCAGCGGACTGGCCGAAACCCGGGCGCTGCTGGCGCTGGCGGAGATGGTCGTGAACAGGCACAACTAGAAATGACAGCGCCATGACATCCTTCCTGCTCGAAAACATCCACGACCCGGCCGACCTGCGCAAGCTGCCGCGTTCCCAGTTGCCGGCGCTGGCCGACGAGTTGCGCGCTTTCGTCCTGGACAGCGTTTCGCGCACCGGGGGCCACCTCAGCTCCAACCTGGGCACGGTGGAACTGACGGTCGCCCTGCATTACGTCTTCAATACCCCGTACGACCGGCTGGTGTGGGACGTGGGCCACCAGACCTATCCGCACAAGATCCTCACCGGCCGCCGCGATCGCATGGCGAGCCTGCGCCAGCTCGGGGGCCTGTCCGGCTTTCCGCAACGCGCCGAGAGCGATTACGACGCCTTCGGCACCGCGCATTCGTCCACCAGCATCTCCGCCGCGCTCGGCATGGCCATGGCCGCCCGCTTGAAGGGCGAGAACCGCCATGCGATCGCAGTGATCGGCGACGGCGCGATGAGCGCGGGCATGGCCTTCGAGGCGCTGAACAACGCCGGCGTGGCCGATTGCAACCTGCTGGTGATCCTGAACGACAACGACATGTCGATCAGCCCGCCGGTCGGCGCCCTGAACCGCTACCTGGCCCGGTTGATGAGCGGCCAGTTCTACGCCGCCGCCAAGAACGTGGGCAAGGACGTGCTGAAGGTCGCGCCGCCGCTGTTCGAACTGGCCAAGCGCTTCGAGGAGAGCGCCAAGGGCCTGGTGGTGCCGGCCACGCTGTTCGAGAAATTCGGCTTCAACTACATCGGACCGATCGACGGCCACGACCTCGATTCGCTGATCCCGACGCTGGAGAACATCAAGCACCTCAAGGGCCCGCAGTTCTTGCACGTCGTGACCAGGAAAGGCCAGGGCTACAAGCTGGCCGAAGCCGATCCGGTCCTGTACCACGGTCCCGGCAAGTTCAATCCCGCCGGTGGCGAAATCGACATGTCGTTGTCGTTCAGGACCACCAGCAAATTGATGTCGTCATGAATGCCGGCATTGT
>JANXVP010000500.1 GCA_025351615.1 Ramlibacter sp.
GCGCCGAACGCCGGAATGCCCTGCGGAAATTCCTTCTCGGTGCTCTTGCGGACGGCGGGCGCGGTCTCCGGCTTGCGCAAGCCGGTCGCGCGCTTGGCCAGCAGCTCGGGCAGGGCAATGCCGTCGATCAGGTCGACCGGGTCCAGCACATTGCCTTCCGACTTGCTCATCTTGCGGCCCTGCGCGCGACCGGCTTGCGCAAGCCGGAGACCGCGCCCGCCGTCCGCAAGAACACGGAGAAGGAATTTCCGGAAGGCATTCCGGCGTTCGGCGCCGACGCGCTTCGCTTCACCTTCGCATCCATGGCGTCGCTGGGCCGCAGCATCAACTTCGACGCCCGGCGCTGCGAGGGCTATCGCAACTTCTGCAACAAGCTCTGGAACGCCACGCGCTTCGTGCTGATGAATTGCGAAGGACAGGACCTGGCGGAAGCCGACGCCTCGCTTACCGAAGCCGATGCGTGGATCATTTCCACGCTGCAGCGTGCCGAAGCCGACGTCGCCCGGGGCTTCGCCGAGTACCGCCTCGACAACGTGGCGAACGCGCTCTACCAATTCGTCTGGGACGAGTTCTGCGACTGGTACCTGGAAATCGCCAAGGTGCAGATCCAGACCGGCGATCCAGCGCAGCAGCGCGGCACGCGCCGGACCCTGATCCGGGTGCTCGAAGCCATCTTGCGACTCGCGCACCCCGTGATCCCCTTCATGACCGAGGAGCTTTGGCAGAAGGTGGCGCCGGTCGCCGGCAAGAGCGGCGAATCGGTCAGCATCGCGCCCTACCCCGTGCCCAACACTGGCGCGATCGATCCGCAGGCTGAGGCGTCGATCGCGAAACTCAAGACGCTGGTCGATGCGACGCGCACGCTGCGTGGAGAAATGAACGTCTCGCCCGCGGTCCGGCTGCCGCTGTACGCGCTGGGCGACGCCGCCTTCATGCGGCAGGCCGCGCCGGTGCTGCAGGCGCTGTCCAAGCTGAGCGAAGTGAAGGTGTTCGAGGACGAAGCGCTGTGGGCGGCAGCGGCCCAGGCCGCACCCGTGGCGGTTGTGGGCGATGCGCGCCTGTGCCTGTTCATGGAGATCGACGTGGCTGCCGAAAAGAGCCGCCTGGGCAAGGAAGCGACGCGGCTCGACGAGCAGATCGGCAGGGCCACCGCGAAGCTGTCGAATGAAGCTTTCGTGGCCAAGGCGCCGCCGGCAGTGATCGACCAGGAACGCAAGCGGATCGCCGAGTTCACGGCCACGCGCGACAAGCTGCGCGACCAGCTCGCGCGGCTGGGCTAGCGCTCCTCCAGACTCCCCGGGCCACTGAGCGGCCCCAGCGCGCTGACGGGACCGTGGGCGCCCATCGGCGCATCCAGTTCCATCGGCCCGCTGGCGGGCTGGTCGGGTCCGCTGTGCGGCGTGGTCAGGGCCTCGTGCAATCGGTGGGCCACGTACCAGCTGGCGCGCTCGCGCGTCTCGAAAGTGAAGGAGCCGATTCTCGGTGTCAGAAACAGGTTGGAGATCTGGTGCAGGGGCGAGCCCTTGGAAGCAAAGGTCGTTTGCCCGCCGTCCAGCATCGCCGCCTCGATCCGGCCATCGGTCAGCGCCCGGGCCAGTGCCGCCGGGTCGAACAGGTGGGTCCGGCTGATCCCCACCCAGAGCTGGCCGCGTTTGCAATTCGCCAGCATCGTGTCGTTGATGAACCCCTGGTAACGCGAGGCGAACATCACCTGCACCGAGATCGCATCGGACTGCTGCAACATCTCCTGCAACGTGACCGGCTGGATCTGCAGCCGGGCCCAGATCGGTGCGGTGCTGTGCACCGCCGGGTCGTAGCCCACCAGCCGGGCGCCCAGGGCGTGCAGCGACAACGCCAGGGTGTGCGCGGTCGGTGCCAGCCCGAAGATTCCGACCACGCTGCCGTGCAACTCGCGACCGAGCCTGATTTCGGAATGCCGGTCGCCCGCCAGGGTGGCGCCGATCCCGCGCCGATACAGCAGCAGCAGGCTGGCCAGCAGGTATTCGGCATTGGCCCGCACGTTGGCCGTGGTGGCCTGGATGACGCGGATCTTGCGTTCGCGACAGGCCTCGAGATCGGTGTTGTCGGTGCCAGCCTGCAGCCGGCCAACCACCTTGAGCAGGGGTGCGAAATCCAGCAGTTCACGCGTCAGCGCCACCTTGCGCGGGAGCACCACGGCGGACGAGTTGTAGATCGACTTGCGGATCGCGCGCGTGTCGTTGGCCAACTCGACGCGGTTCTGCACCGGATGGCGTTCTTCCAGCCATGCCAGGGCCCCAGGGACCAGCCGCTCGAGAAGTAAGATGGTCAACGTCTGCGTCCTGTCTGACAAACGGCCCAGCAGCGCTCGGGCATAGTGACTAATAAACTGATTTCATGTAGCCGTGTACAAACTTTACCGGACATCCCCCGCTTGCGTCGATGAATAAATTCACAAGAATTTCCAAAGCAGTGTTCCCGGTCGCTGGACTCGGCACCCGTTTTCTGCCAGCAACCAAGGCCCAGCCCAAGGAAATGATGCCGGTGGTCGACAAGCCACTGGTCCAGTACGCCGTCGAGGAAGCCTATGGCGCCGGCATCCGCCACATGATCTTCGTCACCGGGCGCAACAAGCGGGCCATCGAGGACCACTTCGACACCGCCTATGAGCTGGAAACCGAGCTCGAAGCCAGCCAGAAGCACGACCTGCTGGCGCTGGTGCACTCGATCAAGCCCGACGACATGGATTGCACCTATGTGCGCCAGCCCCGGTCTCTGGGATTAGGCCACGCGGTGCTGTGTTCGGAGGCCTTGGTGGGTGACGATGCGTTCGCCGTCCTGCTGGCCGACGATTTGATGGTCGGCCTGGACGGCGGGCCGTCGGTGCTCAAGCAGATGGTCGACCAATTCCTCGAGGTCCAGACGTCGCTGCTGGCGGTGCAGGAAGTTCCGCTCGAACACGTCAATCGCTACGGCATCGTCGCCGGGCAATCCGCTGGAGAGCGCCTGATCAAGGTGGCCGCCATGGTGGAGAAACCTGACCCCAAAGATGCCCCGTCACGCATGGGCGTCGCGGGCCGCTACATCCTCACGCCTGGGGTTTTCGGCCACATCCGCAACCAGAAGCGCGGAGCTGGGGGCGAGATCCAGTTGACCGACGGCATCGCGGCGCTGATCCAGACCGAGGGCGTCCATGCCTTGCAATACCAGGGCAGGCGCTACGACTGCGGCAGCAAACAGGGCTTCCTGGAAGCGACCGTGGAGCTGGCCCTGAAGCATCCTGAGGTGGGGCCGGGCTTTCAGGAATACCTTCGCGCCTTCAAGGGCTAGAGCGGCAGGCGCTAGCGCCGCCGCAGGACGTGGATGAAGTCGTGCCCGACGTTCTGCTGTTCGACCAGTTCATTGCCGGTCTGCTTGGCGAAAGCCTGGAAGTCGCGCACCGACCCCGCGTCGGTCGCGGTCACCCTGAGCAGTTCCCCGGTTTGCATGTCGGTCAGGGCTTTCTTCGCCTTCAGGATCGGCAGCGGGCAGTTGAGGCCGCGGGTGTCGATTTCCTTGTCGATTTTCATGGGGTGGCTCCTCGGGTTGGCCGATTCAGGTAGTGCGACTGTATCCAATCCCGGTAGCCCCCACTCTGGACGTTCTCGACCCAGGCGGAATTGTCCAGGTACCACTGCACTGTCTTGCGGATTCCGGTGTCGAAGGTTTCGGCCGGCCGCCAGCCAAGCTCCTGCTCGATCTTGCTGGCGTCGATCGCATAGCGGCGGTCGTGCCCGGGCCGATCGGTGACATACGTGATCTGGTCCCGATAGCTCCTGCCGCCGGCTTTCGGACGCAACTGGTCCAGCAATGCGCAGATGCTGTTGACAATCTCGATGTTGGGCTTCTCGTTCCAGCCGCCGATGTTGTAGGTTTCCCCCAGCCGGCCGGCTTCGAGGACGCGGCGGATCGCGCTGCAGTGGTCCTTGACATAGAGCCAGTCGCGGATCTGCTGCCCGTCGCCGTACACCGGCAGCGGCTTGCCGGCCAGGGCGTTGACGATCATCAGCGGAATCAGCTTTTCGGGGAAGTGGTAGGGCCCGTAGTTGTTGGAGCAGTTGGTCGTGACCACCGGCAGCCCGTAGGTGTGGTGGTAGGCGCGCACCAGATGGTCACTGGCCGCCTTGCTGGCCGAGTAGGGACTGTTCGGCTCGTAGCGGTGGGTCTCCGTGAAAGCCGGGTCGCCTTTGCCCAGGGAGCCGTAAACCTCGTCGGTCGACACGTGCAGCAAGCGGAACCTGCCCTTGTCCTGCTCGCCTTGCGCGGTCCAATAGGCGCGGACGGCTTCGAGCAGGTGGAAAGTCCCAACGACGTTGGTCTGGACGAAATCCTCGGGGCCGTGAATCGAGCGGTCGACGTGC
>JANXVP010000038.1 GCA_025351615.1 Ramlibacter sp.
CGCCCTCGGTGGTCTCCTTCACGCCCGAGGCAACGGGGCCGGTAAAGCCCGCGGTCTGCCCGATCAGGATCTGGGCGTGGGCAGATCCGGCAACAGCGAGGCAGGCGAAGACCAGGGAGCGGGTGATTGCGTACCGATTCATCATGGTCTCCGGAGTTGTAACTAATAGTACGAGACTCTTGCGCAATTGTCGAGCAGGTCGAACCCCCGGTTCCCGGCCCACGTTCGACCTGCCGTGGCTGCCAGCCACTGGTCGTGCACTTTTGCACGCGCAACTGCTGACGCCCGTTGCATCACCGCAGAGCTCCGACGGTAACGGTCGGCAACGTCCCACAAGGGCCCGTGGGTTGCGGACCTAGACTGGGGTTCACATCGTTGGAGGTGTGCCATGAACACAGCAGTCTTGAGCGGGATCCCGAGCGCACTTGGCCCTGCGGCCCGGTCCCCACGGGCGTGCCTTGCCGCGACGCTGTGGCTTGCGGCAGGCGCAGTTGTCGCCGGTGAAGCGCCGGACTGGGCCTCCGCGACGGCAAGCTTGTCGCCACTGCCGCTGACGGCTGCGCCTGGGACCATCGCGACGTCCCCGGTCATCGAGATCAGCGCCTCGAATCTGCCACGCTTCGACAACACCGACGGCAACAACCGCACCCGGCAGCGGGTGGACATGGCCCTGCTGTCTTCGGGCCGGTCAGCCTTTGGCGTCACGATGGGTGTCACCGGCCTGTCTCCTTCTCGCTACGGTGTCGGCGCTGCGTCGGCCGACGGCCTGACCGGTGCCAACCTCGGACTGCAGTGGCGTTACATGCTGGAAAACAACCGCCGGATCGACATCACTGCGTGGCGCGAGGTCGGACGCGCGAATGACGCGCTGACCCTGGCCCAGTCGCGCGATGCCGGGTATGGCGCCCGGGTCGAGATGCAACTCGCCGGCTCACGCACCCCGTTCGTGGCCGATCGCGGCTTCGTCGGCCTGCAGCTCGATGGCGGCGCACGCATCACGCTGCGCCGCAGCGCCGGCAAGCCGATGGTCTATTACCGCAGCCGCTTCTAGGCTGCGGCAAAGCGGCGCGGCCAGCGCGCATTTTTTGGAATGGCCGGGCTAGGCCACAATGGCAGCCACGCGGCGCCGGGAACCTCCCGGAGGGCCAGCCGATGTCCAACCTTCACGATGTCCAACACTCCAAGCCTGTCGCCCCTCGCGCTCGTCATCGAGGACGATGAACATATCGGCCAGCTGCTGCAGTTCATGCTGGAGCGCGAAAGCTACCGCGTGCACCTGGCCCGAGACGGCCGGGCCGGCAAGGACTTCATCGACAGCCAGCCGGCTCCGTCGATCGTGCTGCTGGACGTCATGCTGCCTTTCTTCGACGGCTTCCAGCTGGTTGCGCTGGTGCGCGCGCAACCCGGATGGGAATCGGTGCCCGTGATCATGTTGACGGCCAAAACCCAGGAGCGCGACATCGTCCGCGCACTGGATGCAGGTGCCAACGACTACATCGTCAAACCGTTCCAGCCCAAGGAATTGCTGGCGCGGGTGCGCCGGCTGGCGAAGACCCCATGAAGGGGATTCTCGTGCTGGCGGTCGCCGCGCTGTTGCCGCCCACCCTGATGGCCCAGGCTGCCTTCGCGCAACCGGTGAACCGCATGCAGCTTTCCGCCGGCGATGACCGGCTGGGCCGGGGGTACAGCGACTGGAACGACATGTCCTTGCTGTACAGCCGCCAGTGGAGCCGGGACGAGATTGCACAAGCGACGCTCACGCGTGCGCAGCGGTTCGGACTCTCGGACGCCCAGGCCGAGGTTGCCTACACCCGGCCGCTGGCGCCCGGCCTGGTCGCCGCCGCGCAACTGGGCTACAGCCCGACCCACAATTTCCTGCCGACGCACAGCATCGGAGGCGGCGTGCAGTACGAATTCCTGCCCGCGTGGCTGGTGCATCTGCGGCTGCAGCAGACGCGCTACCAGTCGACGTCCGTTGACCAGGCCACGCTGATGCTGGAGCGCTACATCGGCGACTACAGCGCGTCCCTGGCCTGGCGACCCGTTCACGCCCTGGGCACGCGCGCAAACGGCATCGAACTGCGTGGCAACGCGTATTACGGCGACGACAGCTACATTGGCCTGATCGCGAGTGGCGGCAAAGAGGCCACGCAGGTTGCCGCAGGCCAGATTGCGCTGGCTGACGTGCGTTCGGTGGCGCTGGTCGGCCGGCACCGGATCAATCCTGGCTGGTCGGCGATCTATTCGGTGAACCGCACGCGCCAGGGCAGCTTCTACACGCGAACGGGTGTCAGCGCCGGTGTTCAGCGCAATTTCTGATCGCTACCTGCTCGCCGCCGTGGTGGTGGGCGTGGTCGCAGTCGGCCTCACATTGGCAATCGGCCTGGTGATTCTTGGATTGAGGCTGCATGGGCGCAGGGACGACCTGCGCTGGCAGGCTTTCGTCGCGCAATGGCGTCCGCTGCTGCTTGCCGCAGTGCTGTCGCAAGGGCCATTGGAGTTGCCTGGCCTGGCACGCCGCGACCATGGCCGCTTCCTCAGGCTGTGGACCTATCTGCACGAGTCGGTCCGCGGCGACGCAACCAACCGCCTGAACCAGGCTGCACTGGCGCTTCGCATGGACCAGAGTGCGCGCCGCCTGCTGCAGCGCGGCACCAGGGCCCAGCAGTTGCAGGCGATCCTGGCAGCGGGCTACCTGAAGGACAAGACCGCCTGGGGCACTTTGCAGGGCATGGCCGCGAGCCGTGACGGCCTGCTGTCGGTCAACGCGGCGCGCGCCCTGATCCGCATCGACCCGCTGGAGGGCGCGCAGTACCTCACGCCCCTGATCCTGGCGCGCCACGACTGGGACGTGACGCGGGTGGCCGCCTTCCTGGTCGATGCGCGGGAAGCCTTCTGGCTGCTGCTGATCAGGAATATCCCGGTCATGGCGGCGCGCGAGCTGCCACGCGCCCTTGCCCTGGCCGATGCGCTGCGGCTGCAACTGCCGCCGGCCACGCTGCGACACCTGCTGCACCAGGGCCAGCCGGCAGCGATCGTGCGCAATGCGCTTCGCCTCACGACGGCGGCCGAACTGGCGGACGAGGTGCGCGCCTGCCTGTCGCACGCGGTGCCCGTGGTCCGGGTGGAGGCGGCGCTGGCGCTGGCGCGGATCGGCGGGCCGCAAGACGTGCCGCGCCTGACTGCGTTGCTCGAAGACGCCAAGTGGCCGGTGCGGCTGGGCGCCGCGCAGGCATTGTCCAGCCTGCCTTTCCTGTCCACGCCGCAACTGGTGTCGCTGCAGCGGGAAGGCTTCGCCGCCAACGATGTCCTGCGCCACGTGGTGGCCGAGCGGGAATGGGCGTGACGTCCCACCACCTGCTCGTCGATATCGCCACCTGGTTCATCCTGGGCTACTTCGTCGCGCTGAATGCCGGCTACCTGGCGCTCAACTTCCTGTCGCTGGCCAGCCTGAACCGGGGCCGGCAGGAAAAAATCCTGGAAGAGCTGCCGCAGGTGTTCACCGGACTGGACCCGGCGATCAGCGTGCTGGTGCCTGCATACAACGAGGCCGCCGGCATCGCCGCATCGATCCGCTCGATGCTCCAGCTGTCGTACTCGGATTTCGAGATCATCGTCATCAACGATGGCTCCAGGGACGAGACGCTGGAGGTCTTGCGGCGCGAGTTCGCGCTGGCGCCCTTTCCGGAAGCGGTGAACATCCGCCTCGAAACCCAGCGCATTCGCGGCTATTACCGCTCTACCCGGCACGCCAACCTGCGCGTGATCGACAAGGACAACGGCGGCAAGGCCGACTCCCTCAACGCGGGCATCAACCTGGCCCGCCATCCGCTGTTCTGTGGCGTCGACGCGGACTCCCTGCTCGAACGCGACAGCCTGCAGCGGGTCGTGCGACCCTTCCTGCGCGACTGGCGTGTGGTCGCGACCGGAGGCACGGTGCGTGTCGCCAACGGCTGCGACGTGCAGGACGGGTTCCTCACCCGGGTCCGGTTGCCGACCAACGCCTGGGCCCTGTTCCAGGTGGTCGAATACCTGCGCGCCTTCCTGTTCGGCCGGCTGGGCTGGTCGCAGCTCAACGCCATGCTGATTATCTCGGGCGCGTTCGGCCTGTTCAAGACCAGCGTGGTCGTCGCCGCCGGCGGGTATCGCCCCAACACCATCGGCGAAGACATGGAGCTGGTGGTCCGCATGCACAGGACGCTGCGCGAACAGGGAACCGACTACCGGGTCGAATTCGTCCCCGAGCCGGTTTGCTGGACCGAGGCGCCGGAGGACAGGACCACCCTGCGCAACCAGCGCATCCGCTGGCAGCGGGGACTCTCCGAAAGCCTGAGCGCCAACTGGGGCCTGATGTTCAACCGGCGCGGTGGACCGCCCGGCTGGATCGCTTTTCCGTTCATGGTGGCTTTCGAATGGCTGGGGCCGCTGATCGAAGTGGGCGGCTATGTCTTCATGCTGCTCGCCTATCTCAGCGGCCTGATCTCCTGGAACGCTTTCGCGGTGTTCCTGTTCGTGGCGATCGGGCTGGGCATCCTGCTCTCAGCCTCCGGCCTGCTGCTCGAGGAACTGGCTTTCCACATGTATCCGCGGCTGTCCGATCTGGCCATGCTGGCGCTGCTGGTGGTGGCCGAAAACTTCGGCTACCGCCAGCTCAATACCTGGTGGCGCCTGATCGGGTTGTACCGCTGGGCGGCACAACGCGAATCGCAATGGGGCGAGATGAAACGCAAGGGCCTTGGCACCAGGACCTGAGCAGGTTCAGGCCAGGGGCAGTTCGAAGAAGAACTCCGTGCGCCCCGGTTCGCTGGTGAAGGCGATCCGCCCCTGGTGGTCCTGGAGGATGCTGCGGCAGATATTCAGGCCGAGCCCGGTGCCGCCCTTCTGGCGCCGGTCCGAGCCGTCAGCCTGCGCAAAACGCTCGAACACCTGGTCGCGGAAAGCTTCAGGCACGCCGGCGCCGCCGTCCACCACCGACACTCGCGCCATCCCTTCGCGAGTTTCCAGCCGGATCTCGACGCTGCCGCCGGGAGGGGAAAACTTGGCCGCGTTCGACAGCAGGTTCACCGTCACCTGGACGATCCGGTCGGCGTCCACCAGCACCACAGCATCGGCGCTCGCGGCAAACTCGAACCGCACGCCATAGCCCGCTGCGAAGGGCGTCGTGTCGCGGATCGCCTGTTCGACCAGGGCTTGCAGCGGCTGGCGCTGCTTCTGGTACTGCATCAGCCCAGACTGGATTTTCTCGACGTCGAGAACGTCGTTGATCAACCGGATCAGCCGCTCGCAGCTCATGCTGGAGATCTCAACCAGCTTGCGGGCGTCGGCCGGCAGGTCGCCCGCCATTCCCGATTCGAGCAGGCTGAGCGATGCGTAGATCGCCGTCATCGGCGTGCGCAGTTCGTGCGAGACGGTGGAGATGAACTCGTTCTTCAGGCGCTCGACCTCCTTGCGCTGCGAGATGTCCTGCACGAAGGCGCTGAACAGCCGCAGCTTGCCGGTATTGACCAGGCCGATATTGACCTCGACCGGGATCTCGCGGCCATCGCGAGTCACCATGATCCGCTCCATCGTCTGGCCGGTGAAGGGCGCGTCGCCGCTGGCGCTGAACAGTTGCAGCGCCGTCCGGCTGGCGCCGGCGTAACGCGGGGGCAGGACGGTGTCGGCCAGCGCCCGGCCAAGCACTTCACTGCGTTGCCAGCCGAACAACTTCTCGGCCTGCGAATTCCAGTCGGTGATCCGGCCCTCGAAGTCCGTGCCGATGAAAGGATGCTGCGCCGACTCGATGATGGTCTGGATCCGCTGCTCGTTCTCCTTGACGCGATCGAAGGCTTCGCGCAGTTCGGCCGTGCGCTCGTCGACGCGGCGTTCCAGCGAAACATTGAGCGCCCGCAAGTCGGCTTCCTTGTGCTGAAGGTTGCCCACCAGCGAATTGAGCGCCTCGCCCAGCGTCTGCACTTCCCGGTACGCGTGCGAGGGGACCACGCTCGCAGGCTGGCCCGCCTCCAGCACCTGCGCGGCCCGCGCCAGCATCGTCACCGGTCTGGTGATCACGCGCGCCATGCGCCAGCCGACCACGCTGAACAGCAGCCCCATGCCGATGCCCCAGAGCAGCAGCTGCCGCTGCAATTGCTTGACCGGCTGGTC
>JANXVP010000045.1 GCA_025351615.1 Ramlibacter sp.
TTTGGCGTGGGGCGGCTGGTGTGCGTCGACGTATCCGAGTTCGCCATTTACCAGCTCGAGCAGGAGCTGCGGGAGGCGCATCCGCAGATGCAGGGGATTTACTACACGGCCAACGTGCGCGAGCTGGAGCGGCTGCGCGCCATCGCGCTGGCCCAGTCTCCGGCCGTGGTGTTCCACGCCGCCGCCTACAAGCATGTGCCGCTGATGGAGCAGCTCAACGAAATCGAGGCAGTGCAGACGAATGCGCTGGGAACGCTCAACGTGGCACGCATCGCCGGTGAGTGCGGCGCGAAGCGCTTCGTGCTGGTCTCCACCGACAAGGCTGTGAATCCGACCAACGTGATGGGCGCCAGCAAGCGCCTGGCCGAACTCGTCGTGCAGGGTGTAGCGGCCCAGCATCCGCAGACGCAGTACGTGTCGGTCCGGTTCGGCAACGTGCTGGGCTCCAGCGGCTCGGTGGTTCCGTTGTTCTCCGCCCAGATCGGCCGCGGTGGTCCGGTGACCGTGACGCATCCGCAGATCGTGCGCTATTTCATGACCATTCCGGAGGCGGCACAGCTGGTGCTGCAGGCCGGGTTGATGGGCCAGTCGGGCCAAATCTTCGTCCTCGACATGGGAGAGCCGGTGAAGATCGTCGAGCTGGCGCGGATGCTGATCCGGCTGTCCGGCAAGACCGAGCAGGAAATCCCGATCACCTATGTCGGGCTGCGGCCGGGCGAAAAGCTTTATGAAGAACTGCTGGCGGACGACGAAACCAGCGTCCCGACGCCACACCCCAAGCTGAGGGTGGCGAAAACATCGGGTCAGTTGCCCGACATCGACGCCTTGCTGCACTGGGTACGCCAGGCAGGCCCGGCGCCGGCGCCGGCCGATTTGCGTGCCTGGCTGCTTGTTCTGGTGCCGGAATACACCGCGACCCGCTGAAAGGCGGGCGCGGCCTCAGCCAGCGATGCCGGTGCGGGCGAGCACGTCTCCGACCAGTTCCAGTCGTACCAGCGGATTGTCCAGCTCCATCAGGCGCTGCTTGAGCTGCAACGGCAGCGGCAGCAGTTCGCACCAGCGATTGGCGACCCAGCCGCAATCGTTCAGGTGCAAGGGGCCGTTCACCGGCATCTGTCCCCAGTCCTGCGACTTCTGTTGCAGCGACTGGATCAGGCGTTCGAGCGCCTGTGCCGTGCTCTTCAGGTCATCGGGCACGGCCACCGCCATGTCAGCCGCCATGCGCTCGACGTTGGCGACCCAAAGCCCGTGTTTGAGCTGCTCGCTGGAGGTGATCCGAAAGCGCTGCTCGCCTTGGGCGCGGATCACCATCAGGCCGGGTTGCGGCGTGTCGAGCCCGGCGATGGTGGCCAGCGTGCCGACCGTCGCAAAAGCTTCGGTGCCGCCGGGGACGCGGACTTCGCCACCCTGGCTCAGGGCCACCACACCGAACGGGGCTCCCGCCTTGTGACACTTGCCGATCATGTCGAGGTAGCGGACCTCGAAAACGCGCAGCGGCAGCAGTCCACCGGGAAAGAGCACCGTCCCCAGCGGGAACAGCGGAAGCGAGTTGAGCGTGAGCGCAGAAGACACTAGGATTTCCGTTTCTGCCCGTTATCATCCCACGACCGAAACCCGGTTGCCCATGCTCTTTCAAATCACCTCATTCCTGCTCGACATCGCCGCCGGCCTGTTTGGGGGCGCCTGCCTGTTGCGGATGTACATGCAGTACCAGCGCGTTCCGTTCGGCAATCCCGTGGGGCGCTTCGTGTTCGCCCTCACCGACTGGCTTGTGCCCCCCTTGCGCCGGATCCTGCCCACGCGCGGGAGAGTGGACATCGCCAGCCTGCTGGGTGCCTTCCTGATCGAGATGGCGCAGTACGCTGTCTTGTGGGTGCTGGTGGGCCGCGCCACAGGCATCGGCCTGCTGCCGCTGCTGGCGCTCTTCGGCCTGGTGCGACTGGTGATTTCCGGCCTCACCGGTCTGGTGATCGTTTACGCGATCCTGTCGTGGGTGCAGTCCGATTCACCGCTGGTGGAACTGATCGATCGTCTGTGCGAACCGCTGCTGCGGCCGTTTCGCCGCCGCATTCCGCTGGTCGGCGGAATCGACCTGTCGCCGCTCGCCCTGCTGGTGCTGCTGCAGGTCGCTGCGATCGTGCTGGGCTATCTGCAGGCCGCCGTGCTGCGCTGAAGGTCCCGGGTTCTATTCGACGGCGTCGGCGGGTTGCCGCTGCAGCATGGCCAACGCATGCGCCACCGTCTTGCGCAGTTCCCGGCGGTCGCAGATGAAATCCACCGCTCCCTTGGTCTGCAGGAATTCCGCGCGCTGGAAACCTTCCGGCAGCGTCACGCGCACTGTCGATTCGATCACCCGCGGGCCGGCGAACCCGATCAGTGCCTTGGGTTCGGCGATCACGATGTCGCCGACGAAAGCGAATCCGGCGCTGACGCCACCCATGGTCGGGTCGGTCAGCACGCTGATATAGGGCAGCCCTTTTTTCGCAAGGCGGGTCAACGCGGCGTTGGTCTTGGCCATCTGCATGAGGGACAGCAGGCCTTCCTGCATGCGGGCGCCACCGGTCGCCGTGAAGCACAGGAAAGGCACTTTCTGCTCCACAGCCGCCTCGACGCCGCGGACGAAACGCTCGCCAACCACGCTGCCCATGCTGCCGCCCATGAAGTCGAATTCAAAGGCCGCCGCGACCAGGTTGATGCTGTGGACGGCGCCGCCCATCACCACCAGCGCATCGGTCTCGCCGGTGTTTTCCAGCGCCTCTTTCAGCCGCTCCGGGTACTTGCGGCTGTCCTTGAACTTGAGCGCGTCGACCGGCAGCACTTCCTGGCCCAGTTCATAGCGGCCCTCGGCATCGAGGAAGCCGTTCAGGCGGGCACGGGCGCCGATGCGGTGGTGGTGGCTGCAGGTCGGGCAGACGTTCTGGTTCTGCTCCAGGTCGGTCTTATACAACACCGTCTCGCAGCTCGGGCACTTGACCCAGAGGCCTTCGGGCACGCTGCGGCGGTCGGCCGGATCGGTCTGCTGGATTTTCGGTGGCAGAAGTTTTTCGAGCCAGCTCATGGGGTCTTCCTCTTCGAGATGATTATGCGTCGAGCGCGGCGCGGATTCCGCGCAGGAAATCGGCGACGGCAGCGATGCCCTGTTCGCGCGTTTGCCCTTCGAGCAACTGGATGATCCTGGTGCCGATAATCACGGCGTCGGCGCTTTTGCCGATGGCCTGGGCCGTGGCGGCATCGCGGATGCCGAAGCCGACGCCGACCGGAACTTTCACGTGCGCCCTGATGCGGGGCAGCATCTTCTCGACGGCATCGGTGTCCAGGTGGCCCGCACCAGTCACGCCTTTGAGCGAGACGTAGTAGACATAGCCGCTCGCAACTTTCGCCACCTGCTTCATCCGCAGGTCAGTGCTGGTGGGGGCCAGCAGGAAGATCAGGTCCATGCCCTTGCTGCGCAGCTTTTCGGCGAAGTCTTTGCATTCTTCGGGTGGATAGTCGACGACCAGCACCCCATCGACGCCGGCAGCCGCCGCATCGCGCACGAATCCATCCTTGCCATGCTTGAGGTCGTAGCGCTACACCGGGTTCGCATAGCCCATCAGCACCACCGGCGTGGCCGCGTCGGTGGCGCGGAAGCTACGCACCATGGCGAGAACCTGCGTCATCCCCACACCCATCGCCAGCGCCTTTTCGCCCGCCTTCTGGATCACCGGACCGTCGGCCATGGGATCGGAGAAGGGCACGCCCAGTTCGATCACGTCGGCACCGGCCGCCACCATGGCATGCATCAGATCGGGCGTGATGTCGGCCTCCGGGAAACCTGCGGTCACGTACGGTACGAGCGCCTTGCGGCCGGCGTGTTGCAGTTCGGCGAACCTGGCTGCAATGCGGCTCATGACTTGCCACCCTTGACCTGCAGGCCCCGCATCGAGGGCCGGTCATAGAAATCGGCGCCCGCGAGGTCGGCGACAGTGCCCAGATCCTTGTCCCCGCGGCCGGAGAGGTTGACCAGGATCGACTCGCCGGGCTTCATGGTCTTCGCCAACTTCATCGCATAGGCCAGCGCGTGGCTTGGTTCCAGCGCCGGGATGATGCCCTCGGTCCGGCACAAATAGTGAAACGCTTCAAGGGCTTCGACGTCAGTGATGCCGACATATTCGGCGCGGCCGATGTCCTTCAGCCAGGCGTGCTCGGGGCCCACGCCGGGATAGTCGAGGCCGGCGCTGATGCTGTGCGTTTCCGTGATCTGGCCGTTCTCGTCCTGCAGGATGTACGTGCGGTTGCCGTGCAGCACCCCGGGGCTGCCGCGCTGCAACGATGCGGAGTGCTTGCCACTGTCCAGGCCCTCGCCTGCTGCTTCGACACCGATCAGTCGCGTCTTCCCGAACGGGATGTACGGATGGAAGATGCCCATCGCGTTGCTGCCACCGCCGACGCAGGCGACCACGACGTCCGGTTGGCCGCCAGTCATTTCCGGCATTTGCTGGATGCACTCGTTGCCGATCACGCTCTGGAAGTCGCGCACCATCATCGGGTAAGGATGCGGGCCGGCGACGGTGCCGATGATGTAGAAGGTGTTCTCGACATTGGTCACCCAGTCGCGCATCGCCTCGTTGAGGGCGTCCTTCAGCGTCTTGCTCCCCGATTCCACCGGCACCACCGTTGCGCCAAGCAGGTTCATGCGGTAGACGTTCGGGCTCTGCCGCTTGACGTCCGCGCTGCCCATGTAGACCAGGCACTCGAGGCCGTAGCGGGCGCAGATGGTGGCCGTTGCGACGCCGTGCTGGCCGGCGCCAGTTTCGGCGATGATCCGCGGCTTGCCCATGCGGCGAGCGAGCATCGCCTGCCCGATCACGTTGTTGATCTTGTGGGCGCCGGTGTGGTTCAGGTCCTCGCGCTTCAGGTAGATCTGCGCGCCGCCCATCTCGCGGCTGGTTCTTGCCGCATGGTAGACCGGGGAAGGGCGGCCGACGAAATGCTTCAGCTCGTAGCGGAATTCCTCAACGAATTCAGGGTCGTGCTGGTATTTCGCGTAGGCATCGCTCAGTTCGCTGATCGCGTGGGTCAGTGTCTCGCTGACGAAACTGCCGCCGTAAATGCCGAAGTGGCCGGCAGCGTCAGGTTGTTGATAAGAGGACATGTTGGTTCAGGGCAAGGAGCTTGTCGGCGGCACGCACGGCCGCGACAAACCGATGGATCTTTTCCGGGTCCTTGACGCCCCTGTTGCCAGGGCCGTCGAGCTCGACGCCGGAGCTCACGTCAACGGCCAGCGACTTGCACCGCGGCCGCACCTGCACGATGCCATCGATCACGTTTGCAGGCGTCAACCCACCAGACAAGACGAGGTGAGCGTTGACGTTTGCTGGAAGACGTGACCAATTGAATGCCTTGCCGCCGCCGCCGTACCCCTCGACATGGGCGTCGAGCAGGATGGCCTGGGCGCTTGAGTAAGCGGAAGCGAAGTTTACCAAGTCGAGCGGCTGCGCATCGTCGAGGGGAATACGCGCCGCTCGCAGGAACGGGCGGGCACCGTTGCCGGTGGCGTCCAGGCAGTCCTGCACCGACTCGTCGCCGTGGAACTGGACCACGGCAGCGGCGACCAGCCCGCACGCTGCCTGGATGGTTGCCGGGGCCTCGTTCACGAACAGCAGCACCGGCGTGACGAAAGGGGGCAACCGGCGGGCCAGGTCCGCTGCACGGTCGGCACTGACGTACCGTGCGCTCGCCGGGTACAGGATGAAGCCAACCGCATCGGCGCCGGCCTCGACGGCGGCATCGACATCCTGTTCGCGGGTCATTCCGCAGATCTTGATCCGGGTACGGGGCGGCGGCGGAAAAGGCGGATTCATGGCAACCAATCATACGCAGGCGTGCGGCTCGGCAACTGCCAGCAGGCATCGTAGACCGGGCCGAGAAAGTACAGCCCCGCCGCGGAAAATGTCGGGGCCGCCGCGGCTCGGTCGCGTGCCGCCAGCACTTCGCCCATCCACGATGGCGGGTGCAGCCCCTGGCCGGTCGCCAGCAGGCAGCCCATGATGTTGCGGATCATGTGATGCAGGAAGGCGTTGGCTTCGAAATCGAAGCGCCAGTAGGCCCCGCGGCGGCTGATGTCGAGGCGGTGCAGCGTTTTCACCGGGCCGCGCGCCTGGCAGGCCGAGGCCCGGAACGAGGTGAAGTCATGTTCGCCGACCAGCAAGGTTGCAGCCTGCCGCATCGCGTTGCCGTCCAGTGGCCGGAAGACCCAGCCGACACGCCCTGCATCGACGCTTGGCCGCACCTGCGACTCCAGCACGATGTAGCTGTAGCGGCGGGCCGTGGCGCTACCGCGCGAGTGGAATGCAGCGGGAACCGTCCGGGCCCATTCGACGGCGATGTCAAGCGGGAGGAAGCGGTTGGTGCCGCGGATCCAGGACGACTCCTCGCGCTGCAAGCCGGTGTCGAAATGGACCACCTGCATCAGGCCGTGCACGCCGGCGTCGGTCCGGCCGGCACAGACCGTCGAGACTGATTCAGTGGTGAACTGCCCAAGCGCAGCTTCGAGCCGGTCCTGCACGGTGCGGCCCGAAAGCTGGCTTTGCCAGCCTTCGTAGGCCTGTCCGTTGTAGCTGATGCCAAGTGCCAACCTCACCGGTCAGCCTTTCGCCCGCTCAGTTGATTTCTGCGAGGAAACGCTGGGCGCGTGTCTTGAGGTCGCCCGAAGCCTCGGCCAGGACTTCTTCGGCCAGGCTGCGCGCGCCATCGGGATCGCCGATGGCATTGAACTCCTGCGCCAGGGCCAGCTTGGTGGCCAGCGGATCGTCGTTCTGGCTTTCCGGTTCGAAGCCGCCCGTGCTGCCGCCGTCCAGGTTGAGCAGCGGCGCGTTTGCTGAATCGGACGCAGCCACGGAACCGGCGCCTTTGGCTGCCGCTGTCGGCGCGGCCGGTGTTGTGCCGGGCAGGTCCAGCGACAACGACGCCATGTCGAACTCGATCATTCCCGAATCGATGGCTGTTGCCGCGGGGGTTGCCGCCGCGGCTGCAACGGGAGCGGGCGCCTTGACCGGCGCCGCCGGCGGTTCAGCGCTGAAGATCAGGCTGTTCTCCGAAAGCGTCAGGTCCGGCGCATCGAGCCGTGCGGGGAGGCTGATCGGCTGGGTCTTGTCCAGAGCCGGCGTCGCCACAGCGGCCGGATTGAAGTCCATGTCGAGTGAAGGCATGGGCTCATTCACCGGCGCGGAAGCGGCGGGCATCCGTAATGCGGGCGGGGCTGCAGCCGGCGCAGTGACCGGCGCGTCGTCGCCCAGCGAGAAGTCCAGGTCGAGGTCGAGGTCGGACGCGCTGGGCGCCGCGGCAGGCTGGGCCTGGACGGCCTGCGTGGCAAGCGCCCCGGCAAAACCAGCTGCTCCCCCCGCCGCAGCCATGCTGCCCTCGGTGGGCTGGCCGCCCGGGCGGTAAAGCGGGTTGCCGGCATCCAGTTCCTGGCCCAGCTCGCAGATATGTTCCCATTCCGGGCCTTCGCCGTGGGTCAGGCTGTAGGCCTCGGTCGCAACCAGTTCGAAGGCCTTGGCATCGCGGCGCTTGGAGTAGATTTCCAGCAGCTTGCTGTGGATTGCCACGCGCTGCGGACTGGTCCGCATCGCTTCCTTGAGGATTTCCTCGGCCTGCAGGTCGCGGCCATAGGCCAGGTAGACGTCGGCTTCGGCGACCGGATCGACGTCGCCCGCGGCATCCAGCTGACTCGGCGAATAGACCATGGACGAGCCGGTGGGGCTGCCCTCGTTGGTGTCGATTCGCTGGCCACCACTGGCGCCGAAGAACGAGTCTGGCTGCAGCCGGCTTTCAAGAAAGGAACTGTCGACCTGGGACGTCTTTTTGCGCTGCCGGGCCCGATAGAAGCCGACCCCAAGCAGCAGGGCGATCAGGCCGCCGGCTGCCGCTGGCACGACCGGGTTTTCGAGCAGATCGTCGAGCAGGCTCGACTCGACGGCCGAGGTCGGGACCGGGGGCCTTGCAACGGAGGCCGCTGCCTTGGGCGCCGTTGGCGCCGTCGGGGGGGTCGGCGCCGAAGCCACCAGTGTGGGCGGCAAGGCGGTTGAGGTCGACGTTCCTGCTGCCAGTGCGGGCGCAGAAGCGGCAGAAGCCGCCGCCGTCGGCAGCACAGGGGCGGGAGTTGGCGCCGGGGTCGGGGCAGGGGGGGGTGCCGGCGTGGGAGCAGGTGTCGGCGCAGGGGTGGGGGCGGGAGTGGGTGCGGGTGTCGGAGCGGGCGTCGGAGCGGCTGTCGGAGCGGCTGTCGGAGCGGGAGCAGGCGCAACTGCTGCAGGACGCGCAGCGGTGGCAGCGGCGCCCGTGGTCAGCGCGGCACCCGTGCGGGCGCTGCTTGCCGCACGGCTTGGGGCGCCAGGGGTGCCCGTTGCCGTCCCCAGCTTGTTGAGGTCCGCAATGTTCTTGTTGAGCTCGGCAACCCGGGTGGATGCGTCCTTTGCGGCGCGGTCGCGGGCGACTTTCTCTTCATTGGCCTTGGCCTGGACGCTGCCTTTGGATAGCGTCAGCTTGTCGGGCGTGGCGGCGACCGGCTTCTTCTCTTCCACCGAGGCCTGGATCCGGCCGCTGGCCTGCCGCTGGGCCGCATCGATCCGGCTGGCCGGCACGCCCTCCGCGAGCTTGCGCCGAAATTCATTGAAGTCCCGGCTCTGCGCAAGCACGGTCTGGCTGGCTTCGGCCGCCGGAACCGCACCGGCCTGGTCCGCCCCGGGGACCTCGAGCACTGCCCCGGACTTGAGCCGGTTCACGTTGCCGCCGCCAAACGCCTCAGGATTGGTGCGAAGCATC
>JANXVP010000129.1 GCA_025351615.1 Ramlibacter sp.
CATGCTGGGCCTGGGCGCGCTGGCTGCCGTCGCGTCGTTCTTTCCGCTACTGATGTTCTTCGTCGCGTTCGTCATCGGACTGGGCTCAGGTGCCTCCGTCCTGGTCGGACAGGCCTGGGGCGCGAAGGACATCGGGAAGGCCCGGGCCATCGCCGGTACGGTGCTTTGCGCCGGCGCGCTGCTGGGCGTCGGAATCGGACTGCTTGGCCTGCTGCTGGCCGGGCCCCTGCTGCGCCTGCTGGGCACGCCCGCGGACGTGCTGTCCGACGCCATCGCCTACGCCCACGTGATGATGGGTTTCCTGCCGCTGCTGTTCGTGTCAATTCTCACCGCGTCGGTGCTGCGGGGTGTGAGCGACACCGTCACGCCGCTGCGGTCCTTGCTGATTTCGTCGGCGGTGATCCTGGTGCTGACGCCGGCGCTGATCCGCGGCTGGACCGGCCTGCCGCCACTGGGTGTCACCAGCGGTGCCTGGGCGACGATGGTGGCGACCGCGCTCTCGCTCGGATGGATCGCATTCCATCTGCGCCGGCGCCGGCACCCGCTGGCGCCCGACCGCGACTTCAGGCCGCACTGGCGGATCCAGCCTGCGCTGCTGCGGCCGGTGGTGCGGCTCGGCATCCCGACCGGCCTGTTCTTCATCACCGGCTCGCTGGCGGACCTGGCACTGGTCAGCATCGTCAACAGCCATGGATCGCGGGCCACCGCGGCCTGGGGGGCAGTGAGCCAGGTGATGGCCTATGTGCAGTTCCCGGCCATGTCGATCGCCATCACTGCGTCGATCCTGGCTGCGCAGGCGATCGGGGCCGGCAGATCCGGCGAGGTCGACGCGGTGACGCGGGTCGCCCTGGGAATGAACCTGGCCCTCACCGGCGGGCTCGCGCTGCTGGCCGCCCTGCTGGCTTCCCAGATCGTCGGCTTGTTCATCACCGATCCGCAGGTCGTGCAGCTCACCGCCAGGCTGCTGCACATCGCCGTCTGGGGAGCGGTGTTCCTCGGATTCGGCAGCGTATTCTCGGGCGTCATGCGGGCCAGCGGCACGGTGCTGGTGCCGGCCTTGATCTCGCTCAGCCTGCTGGGCCTGGTGCTGTTTCCGCTGGGGTGGACCTTCAACCGGGCATTCGGATTGCAGGGCATCTGGATGGCGTATCCGGCGACCTACCTGACGGGCCTGGTGCTGCAGGCAGCGTACTTCTACGGCGTGTGGAAGAAAAAGTCGCTGCGCCGCCTGGTCTGAAGGGTCCGCGGCAGCCGGATAATGGCTGGGCACCCGCTTCAGGAGCATGACGATGGCAGGCCTTTACTACGAGCAGTTCGAACCCGGTCAGGTGTTCCGGCATGCGGTCACCCGCACCGTGACCGAGACCGACAACCTGCTGATGACGACGCTCAGCATGAACACCCAGCCATTGCACCTGGACGCCGAGTTCGCAGCCAAAACCGAGTTCGGCCGGCCCCTGGTCAACAGCATGTTCACGATGGCGCTGGTGGTGGGCATCAGCGTGACCGAAACGACGCTGGGCACCACCGTCGGCAATCTCGGCTTCCGGGAAGTGCGCTTTCCGAAACCGGTCTTTGCCGGGGACACCATCCACGTCGAAACCACCGTCAAGGGCAAACGGCTGTCGAAGTCGCGCGGCGATTCGGGTATCGTCGATTTCGAGCATCGCGGCTACAACCAGCGCGGCGAGATCGTCTGCGTCTGCGACCGCGCGGCGCTGATGCTGGTCCAGCCGGCCCGGTCCGAATGATCCGCTCGCTGTTGTTCGTGCCCGGCGACAGCCCGCGCAAGTTCGAGAAGGCCTTGGCTTGCTCCGCCGACGCCCTCATCCTCGACCTGGAAGACTCGGTCGCCGCGGCCAACAAGTCCGCGGCCCGCGCGGCCGCGCTGCAGATGCTGCAGCAGCCGCGTGGCGACCAACAGCTGTTCGTGCGCGTCAACGCGCTCGACAGCGGCATGCTGCTGGGCGACCTGCAGGCAGTCATGGCCGGTCGGCCCGACGGCATCATGCTGCCCAAGTGCGGGGGGGCGCAGGACGTGGCCCGGCTAGGCCACTACCTCGATGCGTTCGAAGTATCGGCCGGGCTGGATGCCGGCAGCACCTCGATCCTGCCGATCGTGACCGAGACGCCGGAGGCGCTGTTGAACCTGAAAGGCTACGAGAACTGCGGGCCGCGCCTGTGGGGCCTGCTGTGGGGCGCCGAAGATCTTGCCAGTGCGATCGGTGCGACGGCCAACCGGCATGCCGACGGCCAGTACCGCGGCCCCTTCCGGCTGGCGCGCGACCTGTGCCTGCTGGCCGCGACTGCCGCCGGCGTGGTGCCGATCGACACCGTGTACACCGACTTCCGCGATATCGAGGGCCTCACGCAGGAAACCACCCAGGGCCGGATCGATGGCTTCGCCGCCAAAGCCGCCATCCATCCGGCGCAGTGCGATGCGATCAATGCTGCTTTTCGCCCGACAGCCGAAGAACTGGCCTGGGCGCAAGCGGTGTTGCAGGCCCTGCGAGACGCCCCGTCGGGCGGCGTTGCGTCGCTGGCCGGCAAGATGATCGACCGGCCGCACGAGCTGCAGGCGAAGCGCATTCTCGGCGGTCTTTAAAATGCGGGGATGAGCCTTCCCGCCCCCTCTGCACGCAAACCCCTGCATACCCGCAGGATTTCATTCGAAGGCTTTCTGCGCGACGATGGCCTGTGGGACATCGACGCCGAACTGCACGATTCCAAGAGCTACCCGATCCACATGCGCGACCGCGGCGACCTGGCTGCGGGCGAGGCGATCCACCACATGCGCATCCGGGTCACCGTCGATGATTCGCTCACTATCCGGGAGATCGCGACGGCGATGGACAGCGCGCCGTTTTTTGAATGCCAGGCGGCGACCGACCCGATGACGAAACTGGTCGGCGTGACGCTGGGCGCGGGCTGGCGCAAGGCCATCGACGGCGCCATCGGAGGGGTCGCCGGCTGCACCCACTTGCGCGAGCTGCTGTTCAACGTGGCCACCGCTGCCTTCCAGACAATCCCGGTGTACCGGTCGCAGCAAAGGGAGGCCGAGGGTCAGCGGCCGGATGCCGATGCGCCGGCCTATTACCTCGACAAATGCATGTCCTGGGATACCGCCGGTCCGGTGGTGCAGCGCTTGATGCCCATGTTTTACCGTCCACGGGCAAACGCCAAGGATTGACCTGCGCGGCGCTGGACCAAAGCCGCGGCGCCTGCCCTTGCGCCCTTGGGTCACAGTCCTACAGCGGGCCTAAGGGCGCGGGCCTAGGCTGGGGCGTGACCAGATTTGCGAATTCCATGACCGACCAATTCCTGCAATGAATACGGCCCTTGCCCGTGCCGGGGCTTTCGCTGCCCGCCTCTACGACCGGCTTCCTGAAGGCAGATGGCTACGCGTCGGCCTGCTGCTGGCAGTGGTCCCGGTGCTGGTCCTGCTGTACGTGCTGGCGCTGATTCCTTTCACGCCCAGCATCGGCGACGTCCGCAAGTCCAGGGCCGAGCAGCCGAGCGTCGTGATGTCGGCCGATGGCAAGGAACTCGCCATGTTCAAGCGCGCCAACCGCGACTGGGTCAAGCTGGCCGATATTTCCCCCAATGTGGTGGCCGCGCTGATCGCGACCGAAGATCGCCGCTTCTACGACCACCACGGAATGGACTTCAAGCGCACCGTGGGCGCCGCGTTGCACACGTTCACCGGTGACCGCGAGGGCGGCTCGACCCTCACCCAGCAGCTGGCCCGCAACCTCTATCCGGAAGAGATCGGGCGCGCCCAGACGCTGACGCGCAAGCTCAAGGAGGCGATCACTGCGATCAAGATCGAGGCCGTCTACAGCAAGAAGGAAATCCTGGAGACCTACCTCAATACGGTTCCGTTCCTGTACAACGCGTACGGCATCGACATGGCGGCACGGACCTACTTCGACAAGTCCGCCGACAAACTCGACGTGCTCGAAAGCGCAACCCTGATCGGCATGCTCAAGGGCACGAGCTACTACAACCCCGTCATCAATCCGGAACGGGCCACCCAGCGCCGCAACACCGTGCTTGCCCAGATGGTCAAGGACCACAAGCTCGAGCCGGCAAAGTACGAGGCGCTGAAAAAGCGTCCGCTGGAAATCGACTTCGAACGGCAGGCCGAACCGCTCGGTCCGGCCCCGCACCTGAGCCAGCAGTTGCGCCGCTGGCTGATCGAATGGGCCGACCGCAAGGGCTACAGCATCTACACCGACGGCCTGGTGGTTCGCACCACGATCGATTCGCGCGTCCAAGACATGGCGAACAAGGCGCTGGCGCGCCAGGTGGAGGCGCTCCAGACGCTGGCGGACGGACGGCGCTCCTCCTGGACGCGCGACATGATGCTCGCCTTCCTGCGTGAGTCGCGCCAGTACAAGGCGGCGCGCGAAGCAGGGCAGGCTGACGACGTGGTGGTCAAGCAATTGCAAGCGGACACTGGTTTCATGCAATCGCTCAAGGAGGACAAGACCCGCTTGCAGTCGGGCTTCCTGGCGCTGGATCCGCGCAACGGCGAAGTCCGCGCCTGGGTCGGCAGCCGCGATTTCGCACAGGACCAGTTCGACCACGTCTCCCAGGCCCGACGCCAGCCGGGGTCGACTTTCAAGCCGTTTGTCTACGGCGCGGCGTTCGAAGCCGGCGCCCGCGCCAGCGACGCCTTCGTTGACCAGGCGGTCGAGATCCCCATCGACAAGGGCGTGCTGTGGCGGCCGAGCGACGGCACACCGCCCAGCGGCAAGACGATGACGCTGCGCGAGGGGCTGGCGTATTCCAAGAACACCATCACCGCGCAGGTGATGCAGAAGGTGGGACCGCAACGCGTCGCAGCGCTGGCACGCGCGATGGGCGTGCGGCAGAGCAAGCTGGACCAGGTCATGTCGCTGGCTCTGGGCAGCAGCCCCGTGACGCTCAAGGAAATGGTCGCCTCGTACGGCACGATCGCCAATGGCGGCAGCTACATCGAGCCGATGGTCGTGACCCGGGTCGAGAATCGCAAGGGCGCCGTGCTGGAAGACTTTCACAGCGCCGCCCCGGAGCCGGCCTTGTCCGGACCGGCTGCATTGACGTTGCTGGACGCGATGCGCGGCGTGATCGACATCGGCACCGGCATGGCGATCCGCAGCCGGTACGGCATCCAGGGCGATGTGGCCGGCAAGACCGGCACCACCCAGGACAACACCGATGGCTGGTTCATCCTGATGCATCCGAACCTCGTGGCCGGTGCCTGGGTCGGCTTCAACGACAACCGCGTCACCATGGGTGACGGCTGGGGCCAGGGGGCGCGCAGCGCATTGCCGATCGTCGGGGAAGTGTTCCAGCAATCCCTCAAATCGCGGGTGATCGATCCCAACGTCCGGTTTGCCGCGCCCGCCGCGGACCCAGCCGGGCTCGACCCGCTGGCCCGGATGAACGACTGGTTTCACGGGCTGTTCGAACCCCCGAGCGAGCCCCAGCAAGCCACGCCGGCGACGGAGACGCTCCTGCCCGACGGGGCGCAGCAGCGACCGGGCACGGCTTCCTGGGGTCCCGAGGCGCCGCCGATCGCGATCGCGCCGAGAACGGACCCGCTGCGGCCGGATCCCCAGCGTGAAGCGCCCCTGGACCGCGGCCCGAACACGCCATCGACGTTCGAGATTCTGGCGCCGGACGCGAGCAGCGGGTCCCGGACGCTGGAGCACCCGGAACGGTATGAGCGAACCGAGCGCAGCGACCGCGAGGGGCCGTTCGTCGTTGGCGCGCCGTCGCAGCAAGGGGAAGCCGGTCAGCCGCAGCCGGCCCGGGGTAGCCCTTCGGTGCGCTTCGACGTCACCCCGGAAAACACCGCGCAGCCCAGCCAGTAAAGCCGCACCGGCTGAGGGAGGCTGACGCGTGCGCAATAGCACCAGGCCGCGGATCGCGACCGGAACCGCTCGAGTCAGTCTCGAGCAAGGTGGCATGGGTCCTGCTTGTCTTATGCGTCTCCTGGTCGGGCACTTTTGCAAGTTTCTTCAACCCGGCTGATTCATATCCCCCGGATCGCACGCGATTCCGGGGGATTTTTTCTGGAGCTTCCAGCCGTTCCCGGATGCCCGTCGAGGGCGCGCATCGTCACAGGGTTGACAATTTACGGCTCTTCGTCATCACCAGAGCGCCGAATCGCGCATCTCGAGGATTCGCTTGCGGGCGCGCCGGCGATGCGATGCGGTCAGGGCCCAGCCGACCAGTCCGAACACCAGACCGACTGCCGCAAGTTCGTAACTAGCCAGATTGCGGCCCAGGAGGGAGGGGGCGACGAGGCCTGCGCCGGCGGCCGCTGCAATTGCGGGAATGACTGTAACGACGACTGTGAACACTGCTGATGGACTTCCGGGCACTGTGGCGATGATAGCCAGTCGCCTGCTGCCGGGCGACCGGGGGCCGCCTTCGAAGTGTGCGGCGGGTAGGCGTCAGCGCGGCCGGATCCACATCGTCGACCGCGCAGGTCTTGAAGCAGCCTGCTGCGCCTGCTATGGCGATGAACCGGGAACACTCCCGCCCTGGCGCTCCGCCGTGGCGGTCGCATTGCCGACGTCATAGGAGCCGAACACTTCACGCACCGACCGGGTGTCGGGCAGCACGTAGACGACGCCGCTGGTTCCAGTGAAAGCGGGGCTCACGACGTTGTCGTAGAACTTCACCGGCACATTGATGCAGCCGTAGGTGATCCGGTGCTCCAGCGGCCACGCGCTTTCCAGCCGCTGCAGGCGCCGCTCCTTGGGCAGAGTGGCGATAACGCGATGCAGCGCGACGCCCGACTCATAGTCCACCCAGAGAATTTCTTCGCCGCCCAGACTGCGATCCAGGGCTGCAACGAAGCGCCCGGCCGGGGTTGTCCGCTCCTCCGGCCGAATGGTGGACAGCTTGCGTGAACCGATCCCGGGCACTGACCGGTCGCCGCGCGCCAATCCGATCAACACGGGGCTGGCCCCGCGCAGTTGCCCGCCACCATCGAAAACGAACACCCTCGCATCGACCTTGTCGACAATGATGAACGGCATGCCAGCGCTGTCCGCCGAATCGACGACCCAGTCAGCCACGTGGCGAGCATCCGCCGAAGGCTTTTCCTGGTGGAAATTGGCGCGTCTGGGCGACGCTGTCTGGCCCGACTCCAGCTCCGCCATCGCGGTTGCCGGTCCCACGCCCGCGAGCACCAGGACCAGGCCGAGCGCCGGGCGCGCCATCGCGCGCAGCAGCCAGGGAAAAAACAGGCGTCGGTGCATGCGGGCTAGTTTCGGAAGGCCTTGCGCGGACGGACCGGTGCCACATAAGGCACCGCGACCGGCGCCGGCGCCGGCACCGCGACAACCGGCACGACTGGCTGCGCCACGGCAGCGGGTGCGAGAGCACGCTCTGCCGGGTAAGCCACGACCAACGTCATCTGCGGCGGCAGTGCGGCTTGCACCACCACCAGATTGGCAGGCGCAGACGGCAACAGGAAAGCTGCCGGCGCAGCTGGGATGAACTGCGACGAAGGGATCGGCAATGCCACGGGAACGACTTCCGGCGCGGGAGGCAGAACCACCACAGGCGGTGGCGGTGGCGGTGGCGGTGGCGGTGGCGGTGGCGGTGGCGGTGGCGGTGGTGGTGGCGGTGGTGGCGATCCCTTCGCCGCAGTTCATCCCTGTCGCGCCCGCAGCCTTCCTGCTGCCGGCTGCGCCTGCCAATCTGGTGGTGGTTCAGGCCGCGCTACCGCCGCAGA
>JANXVP010000156.1 GCA_025351615.1 Ramlibacter sp.
GTGAAGTGCACGAGCTCGCCTGCGGAACGGCCCAGGGTTCGGGGGTGCTGGCCGACGTGGCCAGCAGCTTCACTGCTTCGGACTGGAGCGACCCCATGCTGGCGCAGGCCCGACAGCACTACGGGGCGCGCTTCCCGCTGCGCAAGCTCGATGCGCAGGCCCTGGCGCTGCCCGATGCCGCCCTGGACGTGCTGGTGCTTTTCGAAGCGCTGTACTACCTGCCTGACGCGGATGCCTTCTTCGCCCGGGCCTGGCGTGTGCTGCGCCCCGGCGGCGTGCTGCTTCTGGCCACCGCCAACAAGGACCTCTACGACTTCAACCCCAGCCCGCACAGCCACGAATACCTGGGCGCGCGCGAGCTGTACGAGCGGCTGGGTCGCGCCGGCTTCCGCGTCGAGGCTTTCGGCGATACGCCGGTGGCGGAAATCTCCGCGATGCAGAAGGCGCTGCGTCCAGTCAAGAACATCGCCAGCCGTCTGGGGCTGATCCCCAAGTCCATGGCCGCCAAGAAGCTGCTCAAGCGCATCGTCTTCGGCAAGCTGGTCCCGATGCCCGCGGAGATCACCGTCGCGGGCGACGCGCCGGCGCGGCCGCAGGCGCTGGCCGCCGGACAGCCCGACCGCGGCTACAAGGTGATCTTCTGTGCCGCCACCCGGCCGGCGTCGTCCTGACTGAACCCATCGATCCGCCGTGCGCAACATCCCTTTCTTTCCTTACCCGCAGCTGTTCACCGGCGACGAGGACGCCCTGCTGGAGGTGATGCGGGGCGTGTGCCGGCGGGGCGCCTACATCCTGCAGAAAGAATGCGCCGAATTCGAGCAGGCGATCGCCCGCTTCCTGGGGGTGCGCCACGTCATGGCCGTCGCCAACGGAACCGATGCGATGGTGATCGGCTTCAAGGCCGCCGGGATCGGGCCAGGCGACGAAGTGATCCTGCCGTCGCACACCTACATCGCGACAGCCGCTGCCGTCCAGTGGGTCGGCGCGACGCCGGTGCTGGCCGATTGCGGATCCGACCACATGCTCGACCCGCTCGACATCGAGCACCGCATCACACCGCGCACGCGCGCGATCATGCCGGTGCAGATCAACGGCCGCACCTGCGACATGGACGCGATCGGCGCCATCGCCCGCAAGCACGGACTGCTGCTGTGCGAGGACGCGGCCCAGGCGCTCGGCTCGCGCTTCGGCGGCCAGGCCGCCGGCACCTTCGGCGCGTTCGGCACCTTCAGCTTCTATCCCGCCAAGCTGCTGGGCGCCTTCGGCGACGCCGGCGCGGTGGTGACCAACGACGACCAGGTGGCCGCCCGGATCCGGCTGCTGCGCGACCACGGACGCAACCAAGAAGGCAAGGTCGTTGCCTGGGGCCTCAACTCCCGGCTCGACAACCTGCAGGCCGCCGTGCTGCTGCACAAGTTCGGCAGCTTCGGCCCCGACCTGGAACGGCGCCGCGCCATCGCAGCGCGCTACCAGCAGCGCCTTGGCGGTTTGCCACAACTGGCGCTGCCGCCGGCGCCAGGGGCCGACACGCGGCACCACGACGTCTACCAGAACTACGAGATCGAGGCCGAGTGCCGAGACGCCTTGCGCGAGCATCTGGCCGCGCGGGGCGTGCGCACAATCATCCAGTGGGCGGGCACCCCTGTGCATCAGTTCAAGGAGTTGGGTTTCAGCGTCACGCTACCGCGCACCGACCGCCTCTTCGAGCGCTGCCTGCTGCTGCCGATGAACACCGCGCTGGACGATGCCGACGTGGATTACATCTGCGACGCGATCGGGAGTTTCTATGCAGGCACGTGAGGCTCACGACTTGCAGGAGTCGATGCCGGGGCTCGGCCGTCTGAGCGACCCCCGGGAGTTCCAGCAGATGCTGCAGACCCAGGGTTGCGATGCCGGCGTGCTGCTGGCGCATTACCGGTCCATGCTCTCGATCCGGCGGGCCGAAGAGCGGATCGGACAGGCGGTGGAGGAGCACCAGGTTCGTTGCCCGGCGCACCTGGCCATCGGACAGGAAGCCATTCCGGTCGGGATCGCCGCGCATTTGCGGCGCACCGACCGCGTCTTCGGCGCGCACCGCTCGCACGGTCATTTCCTGGCTCAGGGCGCCAGCCTGCACAGCCTGTTCGCGGAGGTGCTCGGCCGGGTCACCGGCGCTTCGCGGGGAATGGGCGGCTCGATGCACCTGTGGAGCGGCAGCCATGGTTTCGGCGGATCGGTGCCAATCGTCGCGGCGACGGTGCCGATCGCGGTCGGGGCCGCACTGGCGGCCCGAATGAGCGGAAACGGCGACATCGCGGTGGTCTACCTGGGCGATGGAGCTTTTGAGGAAGGCGTGGTCCACGAATCGCTGAACCTCGCGGCCATGATGAAACTGCCGGTGCTGTTCGTCGCCGAGAACAACCTGTTTGCCAGCCACCTGCACATCCGCCAGCGCCAGCCCAGCGACCTGCTCGAACGCTTCGCCCTGGCCAACGGCATCGCCAGCGCGCTGGTCGACGGCAACGACGTGGTCCAGGTGAGCCGGGAGGCGAAGCGACTGCTTGAGCAGTGCCGGGGCCGCCCGGCGCCGGTGTTTCTGGAAGCCGTGACCTACCGCTGGCGCGGGCACGTGGGACCCAAGGAAGACCAGGATGTGGGCGTTGACCGCCAGGACGACCTGGTGAACTGGCGCCGCCGCGACCCCATCGGTCGCCTGGGCACGGCCCTGGTCGCGCAAGGTGCCGCGACCCAGAGTGACCTCGACGCCATCGCCATGGCCGTGGACGCCGGGATCGAACAGGCCTGGACTCAAGCGCTGGCCGACCCCCAGCCCCCCTCCGGGCAGCTGCTGGACTGCGTGTACGCCAAGCCGGCCGGGAACGCCGGATGAGGACCAGCTACGGCGAGGCGATCTGCCAGGGCTTCGACTACCTGCTGTCGCGGCACCCGGAAGTGTTCGTGATGGGCCAGGGGCTGTGGAGTCCCTGGTACGTCGGCAACTCCATGACCGGCCTGGAAAAGAAGTTCGGCGTCGACCGGGTTATCGACACGCCTGTGTCCGAGTCTGCCTGCACGGGCGCGGCGGTGGGCGCGTCCCTGTTCGGTTTCCGCCCGGTGGTGGTGCATCCCCGAATGGATTTCATGCTGTACGCAATGGATGCGATCGTGAACCAGGCCGCCAAGTGGTCCTCCACTTTCGGTGGCCAGGCCCATCCCGCTGTGACGGTTCGCGCCGTGATCAATCGCGGCGGCGAGCAGGGAGCCCAGCATTCGCAGGCGCTGCACGCCTGGTTCGCGCACATACCCGGTCTGCGCGTGGTGATGCCGGCCACGGTGGCCGATGCCAGGGACCTGCTGATCGCCGCCGTGCTGTGCGACGATCCGGTGGTGTATCTCGACGACCGCTGGCTCTATGCGCAGACCGCCGACATCGATGAGGTCGCGGAGAAGCCGGCGGCGCTGGCGACGCTGGGTCCGGCGCTGCTTCGCAGCGGCGAACACCTGACCCTGGTGGGCGCCAGCCACGCCACCTCCCAATGCATGGAGGTGGCCGCGTCCCTGGAAACGCAGGGCATCTCCTGCGACGTGATCGATTTGCGGGTCATCAACCCGCTCGACTGCAGCCTGGTTGTACGCTCGGTCGAAAAAACCGGCTGCCTGCTGGTGGTGGACGGCGGCTGGAGCACCTGCGGGCTGGCCGGCGAAGTGATCGCCCAGGCTGCCGAGAAGGTCGCCCCCGGCGCCTGGAAGGCGCGGCCGCAGCGCATCACGTTGCCCGACGCGCCGGCCCCCTCCGCCAGCAACCTGGAAGTTCTCTACTACCCCCAGGGCGCCACCATCGAGCAAGCCGCGCACCGCGCAATGGGGCACGGCACCGCCTTCGCGCCGCGCGCCGACGGGCTGGCCCGCTGATGCTCAAGCGCCTTTTCGATGTCGCCGCCAGCTTGGGCCTGCTGCTGCTCGCCTCGCCAGCGCTGCTGGTCACGTGCTTCCTTATCTGGCGACAGGACGGGCAGTCGCCTTTCTACGTTGCGCCGCGGGTGGGACGCGGCGGCGGGACGTTCCGGATGGTCAAGCTGCGCTCGATGGTCAAGAATGCCGATGCCAGCGGGGTCGACTCCACCGGCGCCAACGACATGCGGATCACATCGGTCGGCCATTTCATCCGGCGTTACAAGCTGGACGAACTGCCGCAGCTGTGGAATGTACTGGTGGGTGACATGAGCCTGGTAGGCCCGCGGCCCAACGTCAGACGCGAAACCGATCTGTACACGCCGCTGGAGCGGGGGCTGCTGCATGCCCGCCCGGGAATCACCGATTTCGCGTCGATCGTATTCGCCGATGAAGGCGACATCCTGGCGCCGCATGCCGACCCTGACCTCGCCTATAACCAGCTGATCCGTCCCTGGAAAAGCCGGCTCGGTCTGTTTTATGTGCAACACGCATCCGTCGGCGTCGACCTGCGTCTGTGCTTCTACACCGCTTGGTGCCTCCTCGATCGCGCGGCCGTCCTGCGCAGTGTCTCGCGCTGGCTCGATCGCCTGGGCGCCGGGGCGGATCTGGTCCGCGCCAGCCAGCGCGAGCTTCCGCTTTCGCCCACCCCGCCGCCAGGCGCTACCGAAATCGTGCAATCGCGGGGCTGACCCCGCGGCAGCGAGAATGTCGACACTCATGCAAGAAGCGCCCATCCTCCCGATTCCATCCGACACCCCGTCCCTTCCGGCCCGGGCGGCCCGCATTGCGCTGGGGGTACTGCTGTCAGGCTGCTGCCTGCTGGCGCTGGCGCAGCAAGGCGTTTCCGAAGAGGGGTTGCGGCTCTCGCCTTCGTCGGACTTGAGCTCTCGCGGGATGGCCGACTACATCTCCACCGGCGCGGCGCCGATCAGCATCCGTTCCCAGTCGCTGCCCGCGCAGCAGTCGATCCGCATCGACGCCGGCCAGCGGGTCGAGGTGCCGAACGGCAATAGCCCAAACGGCGGCACGCTGCCAAACGCGCCGGTCAGCGCGGAAGACCCACTGCTCAATCGCTCGCGCTCGGAGTTCCAGCAGCTGATCTTCAAGACCCGCGGCAAGGACATCGAGCACTTCGGCCTCAACCTCTTCGGGGCGCCCCCGAGCAGCTACGCGATCACCGACCGTATCGCACCGCCCGCCAGCTACATCATCGCGCCCGGTGACGAGATCCGCGTGCGCGCCTGGGGCCAGGTGGACATGGATTTCGTGTCGGCGGTCGAGAAGTCCGGTGTGTTGTACATCCCGCTGGTGGGCGCAGTTCCGGTCGCAGGCGTGAGTTTCCAGGACATCAAGGGGATTCTGCGCAACCGGATCGGCCGCCAGTACAAGAACTTCGAGCTGGAGGTGACGCTCGGTTCGGTCCACATGATGCAGGTCTACGTGACCGGGCGCGCCGCCAAGCCCGGCTCGTACACCATCGGCGGCCTCAGCAGCCTGATCAACGCGGTGTTCGCGGTCGGGGGGCCGGCCGAGAACGGAAGCCTGCGCCGGATCGCGCTGCGGCGCGGCGACGTGCTGGTCACCGAGCTGGACCTGTACGACTTCATCCTGCGCGGCGACAAGTCGCGCGACGTCCGGCTGCAGTCCGGCGACGTCATCTACTTCCCGCCGGTGACGGGCTATGCGGCCATCGCCGGTAGCGTGCAGAACCAGGCAATCTACGAGATCACGTCCCGCAGCACGCTCAAGGAGCTGATCGACCTGGCCGGCGGGCTTTCCACCACCGCCGGTGCCGGCCGCGTGATCGTCGAGCGGATCGAAAACCGCCAGTCGCGTGTCGTGGCGGAGTTCAATACCGACCCGGCCCAGGGCAGCCGACCGGTGCAGGATGGCGACGTGGTGCAGATCAATCCGATCTCGCCGCGCTTCGAGAACACGGTCACCGTTCGCGGCCATGTCCCCGAGACCCAGCGCCTGCCTTACGCCAGGGGAATGCGCGTCACCGACGTCCTCCCCAACCAGCTGTCCCTGCTGGCCAACCAGTACTGGCAGATTCGCAACGAGAAGGGCCGGGGCTTTCACTGGCTGCTCGACCGGCCCGCCACCGGCGCGCGGGTGGCGGCCAACCAGCCGCCGGCCAACATCCCGTCGGCGCCATCGATGCCAGGTCGCCAAGGCGGCGTCGGCACCGAGCGCACGGCTACCACGGCGTCGCCGATGACTGCGCGCGAAGTGGAAGATCGCCTGCGCGTGGCGAGTCCCGACCCGCTCGCCGCCGTAGCCCGCACCCGTACCTACAACACCGATCCGTTGAGCGGCGACGAGCCGATCTACCGCACACCGGGCGGTGCCGCCGCTACACCGCGGCCAGACCTGCTCGACGAAATGGAGCGCGGCAACCAGGACGTCTACTGGGAATACGCGACCATCGAGCGTTTCGACCCCGCCACGTTGCGCACCGTGCTGATCCCCTTCCACCTGGGCAAGGCGATCGTGCAGCGCGACGCGACCGAGAACAAACTGCTGGAAGCGGGCGATGTGATCACGGTGTTCTCGCAGCGGGACATCCGGGTTCCGGTCGAACTGCAGGCCCAGTACGTGCGTATCGAGGGCGAGGTATCGCGCCCGGGTGTCTACCAGGTCCAGTTCGGCCAGACCATGGCCAACCTGATCGCGCAAGCTGGTGGCCTCACCGGCAATGCCTTCGCCTACGGCACGGAGTTCACCCGCGAGGAAACGCGCCAGCTCCAGCAGCAGGAGCTGGACAGCCTGGTCGACCGGCTGGGCGAGTCGCTGGAACGCAGCGCCAGCACCCGGCTGCGCGAATCGCTCGACGGCGGCGGGGCCGGTGCTCCGGACGCCAGTGCCGCCCTGCTCGACGCCCAGCGCCGGCTGGTCCGCAAGATGCGGCTGGTGCGCGCCAGCGGCCGGATCCTGCTGGACCCGGAAGCAGTCGGAGAGCCCGGGCAGTTGCAGCCCGACAAGTTCGACGTCGTGCTGCAGGATGGCGATCGCGTCTACATCCCCGCGCGACCTTCCACCGTCATCGTGCTGGGCGCCGTAAACCGGCCCAACGCCATGATCTACCGGCCTGGCCGCAGCGTGCAGGACTACATGACGCTCGCGGGCGGCTCGACCAGGGACGCCTCGAAGGAAGTGCTGGTCGCACGCGCCAACGGCAGCGTGCAGCACCTGAACGTCGGCGCCGGCAGCTGGTTCGGCGGCGGCAACACCACCGTATTGCCGGGTGACACGATCCTGGTGCCCGAGGAGACCGACGCCTTCACTGCGCGACGCGTCCTGCGCGACTGGACGCAGATCATCTATCAGGGCTCGCTCGGTGTGGCGGGGTTGCGGCTGCTGTCGGATGTCTTCAGAAAGTAGCGCGCCGTGCCCGCGGAGAACCTGAAGCGATGGCCTTGAACCGCCCGATCCCGTCCCCGCTTTCATCGCTGCGCCGGCGCGCCGCACTGGCCGCCCTCGTGCTCGCGCCGCTGGCGGCCGTGCTCGCCTATGCTGCAAGCTTCCTGCTGGACGACGAATACCAGAGCACGGCGCGGGTGCTGCCGCCGGCCCTGTACAGTGCGCCGCCCCGGGTTCCGATCTTCACCACCGACTCTGGCTACGAACGCATGGCGGACCAGATCAGTGTGCGCTACCAGAGCGACCTGGCGATGAGCCTGCTGCGCAGCGCGCCGATCCTGGACGCCGTGGTGCGGCTGGAGGAACTGGGTCGCCATTTCGACACCTCGAGTCCGCGCGTGGCGCGCGACAAGCTGCTGGAGCAGACCCGCATTTCGGCCGGCCGCGACGGCGTTGTCGCGATCCAGGTGACCGACACCGGCAGCGACAAGGCGTCAAGTATCGCGAACGCATACGTCACGGAGCTCGAGCGCTACGTCGTCGACCTCACGAACAACACTGCACGCACGCGGGCCGATGCCATCCGCTTGCAGCTCGCGCTGGCGCAGCAGCGGTTGCGCGACCTGGACGGGGTGTTCGTCCAGGTGCAGCGCCGCACCGGTGTCGTCAAGCTGTCCCCGGAGCAGTCGACCAGCAGTTCCAACCTGGGCGACTTGCGACAGCGGCTCGCCATGCGCGAAGCGCAGCTTACCGCGATGAGCGTCTACGCGACTACCAGCAACCCCGCCCATGTCCGCATCAATGCCGAAGCGCAGGCGCTGCGCGGGCAGATCGCGGCAATCGTCGGGCAGCCGCGAGGCGGCGCAGAGGGCACAGACGGCAAGGGCGGCGGCGCCGAGGAAGTCCAGTATCAGCGCGCCCTGCGCGACGTGCGCAGCACCGAAGAGGTGGTGGAAGGCTTGCGCAAGCAGCTAATCCAGGCCGAGTTCGAGTCGGTGAGCAAGCTCGCCGGACTGCAGGTGATCGAGCGCGCGGCGCCCAGCGAAGTGCGCAGCGCACCGCGGCGACCGCTGATCGCCGCAGTGACGGGCTTGACCACGCTGCTGGCAGTCATCGCCTGGTTCCTGTGGCGACTGCGCCGGCTGCGGCCGGTGCGCGCCACCGGAGAGGTCGCCCCGCTCCCATGAGCGCCGGCGACTCCCTCTGGCGCGGCCTGGTGGTGAATTACCTGGGCAAGGCCTTCACCGCCCTGCTGAGCCTGTTCACGTTGCCGATCCTGTACCGCCAACTGGGCGGCGAGGCGTTCGGACTGTTCGGGCTGTTCTTCTCGGTCCAGCTGCTGCTCGGGGTCTTCGACTTCGGTGTCGGCGCCGCCCTCCAGCGCGACCTGGCTGCGGTCCAGGCGGGCGCAGCATCGCCCCGAGCGGCCGATGTGGTCGCGACGACGCGCCGGGTCGAACGGGTGCTGTGGGGCGTGGCCGCGCTGGCGTGCGCCGTCGCCGGGACCGGCAACAGCTTCTTCGCCACCCACTGGCTCAAGGTGCAGGCGCTGTCGCCCGGGCTGGTGAGCGACGCCGTGCTCTGGATGGCAGTGGCGGCGGCACTGCAGTTCGTTGGCAACTTCTACGTGGGCTGCCTCAACGCCCTGCGCCTGCATCGCCGGACGAGCGCGCTGCAAAGCGGTGTCTGGGCCCTGCGTTTTCCGCTGCTGCTCTGGTGCGTGGGCGCCGGCGTCGCGCCGGCGGGCACGATGCAGGAGGCGGTAGTCCCTGTCCTGCAAGCCTGGGCCGCCACCAATGCGCTGCTGGCGCTGGTGGGACGGACGCTCCTTGCGCGTGGCCTGCCGCGCCCGGGCGGCACAGCCGGGGTGGCCTCGCTGCGGCGCGCCGCCCGCTTCGGAGTGCCCCTCGTGGCGGTGACCACGCTCATCATGGTGTTCAACCAGGTCGACAAGATCGCGGCGAGCCGGCTGCTGCCGCTGGATGCGCTGGGTAAGTACACCATCGTCCTGAGCATCGCGGAGGTGATGTACCTGATGTACCAGCCGATCTACACCAGCTTCCTGCCGGTCTTCTGCGCCCGGCATGCCGCGGTGGGCGCGGGAGGAGACTCGACGCTGCTCTGGGAAAGCATCGGCCTGGCGGGGCGGATCATGGCGATCGCGGTGCTGCCGGTTGCCGCCGTGCTGTTTTCCTTGCCGGCGCTGGTGATCTTCGCCTGGACCGGCGACGCTCCTTTAGCCGCGAGCGGCGCCAGCGTGCTGCGCTGGGTCACCGTCGGCGCCACGGTCAATGCCTTTCTGTTCATCCCATTCGCCCTGCAGCAGGCTGCCGGCGACCTGCGGCCCTGGGGCTGGCGGATCGCAGTTGCGCTGGCCGTGTACATCCCGCTGGCCCTGGCAGCCATTCACCAGTGGGGCATGCAGGGCGCAGCGGCGGCCTGGTGCACAGGCAGCGCGATTCTCGCCTTCTGGCTGGCCCGGACCACGGCGCAGGTGCTTGGGCACGCTCCAGGCGGCGGCGGCTTGATGGCTGCCATCGTACCGGCGGCCTTTCGGACGCTGCTCGCGTGCGGCCTGGTCGCGGGCCTGTTCGTCGCCGTGCCCTCGCCCTCGCCCTCGCCCTCGGGCCGGATCGGATCCGCCCTGCTCGCCCTGGCGATGCTGGGGCTGTGCGTACTGGTGGCGCTGCGCAGCCAGGCTGACGTGTGGAGTTTGTGCCTGCGGGCCCTGTCGCGCCTGCGCAGCGCACCGCGGGGAGCACCGACGCCGTGAAGATGCTGCTGACGAACCTGGCCTTTCAGTGTGCGAGCCGCGCGCGCAACGGCTGGGGCTGGCTGCGCGCGTCGTGCTACGGCGTCCGCCTGGGCCGCGGCGCCGTGGTCAGCCCGAATGCCGACATCGCCCATGCCAGCTTTTTCGGGCGGGCGCAGATCGCAAGCGACGTGCGGATCGGCCACGGCAGCTACGTCAATTCAGGTTCGGTCGACAGCGCCGACATCGGCTGCTGGTGCTCGATCGGCTTCGCGGTACAGATCGGCCCGACCGAGCACGACATCACGCACGCGTCAACCTCGCCCGTGTTCCAGCGGCGTTTCCAGGGCGGCCGCTCGGAACCGGCGCAGCCGCCCCCGCCGCAGATCGGCCACGACGTGTGGATCGGCAGCGGCGCGATCGTACTGCGCGGCGTGCGGATCGGCGACGGCGCCGTGGTGGCGGCGGGCGCCGTCGTGACCCGCGATGTCGAGCCCTACACGGTGGTGGCCGGCGTGCCAGCGCGCTTCCTGAAAGAGCGTTTCGCCAGTGAAGCGCAACGCCAGGAGGCCGAGGCAGCCTTGCGGGCCGCGCTGCGGTCGATCGGCCGCGCCGCATGAGCCACGACGTCGACCCGGTCGCCGCTGCACCCGTCCCGGAGGCGGACCCGGTCGCCGGGGGAATAGTGCGGGCGTGGGGCTTTGGCGTGCTGGTGCTCGCCCTGCTGCTCGCGATCGTGACGTTACAGGACTTTCCGCCCCGCCTGACCCTGTTCGTCTGCGGCTACGTTGCGATCGCGTTCGGCTATTTCGCCCTGGCCCATGCCGACCGGCGCTTCGACGTGCTGCATCCGGCGGTCGGCCTGTTCCTGCTGTTGTTTCTCTACTCGCTGTCGTCAGCCCTGTTTGTCGAGACCGAGCGGACCACATTTTTCGGCGAGTCGCTGCTGCCGCAGGTGGATGCACTGTACTACTGGATCTGCATCGCCGGCGCGGCTGGCCTGGCGCTCGGTCTGGGAGCGCGGTGCCTGGGCGGCGCGCCGGACAGCCGGGCGCAGGCTGTCGCGCCCGCGGACAACGCCGCCTTGCGCAGCACCATGGTCGGGTGCTGCGTCGTGCTGTGTGTGCTGTTCCTGCCTTTCATCGCGCCGAAATTCAATTTTTTCTCGGTGCACTCCTACTACGAGGTGGCCCTCAGTTCGCGCATCGAGCGGATCGGCGACGAAACGTTGGGCACGGTAGACGTGCTGACGCTCTACCTGCCGCTGACGCTGCTGCTGGCGCTGTGTGCTTACGCGATCCAAAGTGCCGCGGTGCGCCCCGTGCTGCGAGTGCTGGCGCTGACCGCCTTCCTGGCCTACGTGGCGACCGGCTTTCTCGCAGGCGAGCGGTACACCATCCTGTACTGCGGATTGGTGCTGCTGGCCTACCGCCATTTCCGGATTCGGCGGATCGGCTTTTTGCAGGCCGCCGTCGCGGGCGCCCTGGCCTACTTTCTGATGAACCTGGTGCCCATCATCCGCGGCAGCACCGACCCCGCGCAGATGCTGCTGGCGCTGCAGGACGCGATCCATGCCCGCGGCTGGGCCGACTTTTCGCTGACGTACAGCAACGAGTTGCTCACGGCGACCAATCTGCACCGCCACATCCAGGGCATGCTGCTGGGCGAGACGCACTACAACTACGGCTATTCGCTGGTCACCGACCTGCTCGTCTGGATCCCGCGCCTGCTGTATCCGAACCGGCCGTTGCCGACTTCCGAGCAGTTTGTCGAGGTGTTCTACCCCGGCGTGCGCGACATCGGCGGCGGCTACGGTTTCTTCATCCTGCAGGAGGGCTACTGGGCGTTCGGGATCTTCGGAGCCTTCCTGTTCATGGCGGTCTTCGGCTGGATCCTGGACGGCATCTACCGGCTCGTGGTCCGCTTCCAGCAGTACGACCTGGTCGTGTTTCTCTATGCCGCCATCTATGCCGACCTCGTGATGGCCTCGGTCCGCTCGGGCGTGGTCGGCTCGTTCAAGGCGGCGCTGCTGCGCGCCGTTCCGTTCGCCCTGGTGCTTCTTGTCCACGCCTGGCGCATGCGGGCGGCCGGCCGGCGGGTACCGTGAAGACGATGTGGATCGTGACCTCCGGGGAGCCCTTGCCGACCGACCCCGGCGGTGCGCGGCTGCTGCGACATGGCATTGTGGCGGCGATGCTGGTCGAGCGGGGCTGGAGCGTCGTCTGGTGGACTTCCAATTTCGACCACACGGCCAAGCGTTCACGCCATCCGGGCTCCTCGCCCGTCGTCGAAGACGTGGGTCCGACTTACCGCATCGTGCTGCTGCCCAGCGCCGGCTATCGCCGCAATGTATCCCTGGCCCGGGTGTTGGACCATCGGCAGGTCGCCGATTCTTTCACCGGGGCGGCGCGGGACGAGCGGGCGCCGGATGTCGTGCTGTGCTCGTATCCGACGATCGAGCTGGCCGATGCCGCCACCCGCTTCGGCCAGCGCCATGGCGTTCCGGTCCTGCTGGACGTCCGTGACCTGTGGCCCGACATCTTCGGCGAGGCCCTGCCCGGCCCCATGAGATGGCTGGCGCGCCCGATCCTGTGGCCGTACGCGCGGCAGGGCCGGCGGGCGCTGAGCGCGGCAACCGCCCTCACCGGCATCACCGAACCCATCGTGGACTGGGCCTGCCGGAAAGCGGGGCGGCAGCGCCGCTCCACGGAGCGGGCTTTTCCGCTGGCCTGCACACTGCCGGAGCGACCGGACGTGCCCGCTGTGCGCCAAGCCGCGCAGCGATGGCTGGAGCGGGGCGTCGGTGCCGACCGCTTTGTGGTGTCCTTCTTCGGTGCCATGGGCGCGCAGTTCGACTTCGACACGGTCCTGGCGGCAGCGCAATTGCTGGAGCACACCTGTCCGCAGGTGCTGTTCGTTCTGTGTGGCCAGGGCCGCGAGCTCGAACGGCTGCAGTCGCATGCGCGGACCCATGCCAACGTGGTGGCACCGGGCTGGCAGGGCCGGGCGGACCTGCACAGCCTGATGCACCGCAGCGCCGCCGGCCTCGCGCCCTACTTCAACGAGCATAGCTTCACCCTGAGCGTGCCAAACAAGGTGATCGAGTATTGCTCCGGCGGCCTGCCGGTGCTGTCCAGCCTGCGCGGCGAGACCGAGCGTCTGCTCGCTAGCAACGACTGCGGCCTGACCTACGCCGAGCGGGATGGCGCGGCGCTGGCCGCATGCATCCGCCTTCTGTTCGACGATGCGTCCCTGCGCGGCCGACTCGGACGCAACGCCTTGCGACTGTTCAATGAGCGTTACACCGCCGAGCGCGTCTACGGCGAGTTGATCGAAGAGCTCGGGCGCCTGGCCGGGGCCGGGGGGGCGGGCGGATGACGTTCCTGGCGCCGGCCCGGCCGCCGCGCGACTCCGCGCTGCGCACGCTCTGGGTCCACAACTTCGACCCCAGCATACCGGTGGGTGGCATCTTCATGCACACCCTGGCCGACGCGGTCCAGGCCTGCGGCGTGAGCGTCGACATGCTGTGCACCGGCCGGCTGACGAGCCCGGTGGAAATCTGGCGGGCCAGGTCCCTGCTGCGCGAGCTGAGCGGAGAGTTCGACCTCGTGCATGCGCAGTACGGCTCGATGTGCTCGCTGGTCGCGACGGCGGCGCAGGGGCCCGCCCTGCTGTCGCTGCGCGGCTCCGACTGGTACCGCCTGCCCGAAGGCACGCTGTCCCAACGCCTGCACGGCAATCTCGCCAACGCCCTGACCCGGCGCGCGCTTCCGCACTTCGACCGGGTGATCGTGATGTCGGAGGCGATGCGCCGCGACATCGAAGCACAGCGGCCTCGACTGGTGCGCGGCCCGGTGGACGTGGTGACGGACGGCCTCGACCTCGAGATGTTCCGGCCGCTGGACCGGCAGGCCTGCCGGGGCAAGCTGGGGCACGGCGCCGACCGCCGTCCCTGGGTGCTGATGACCACGCTGTTCGACGACAACCCGGTCAAGCGCGTGCCGCTTGCCAAGGCCGCGGTGGCGCTGGCCAAGCAGGCGCTGCCCGACCTGGTGCTGAAGATCGCGTCCGGGGTGCCGTATGAGGACATGCCGTTGTGGGTGAATGCCTGCAACGCGATCCTGCTGACATCGGAACACGAAGGCTGGCCGAACGCGATCAAGGAAGCTCTGGCCTGCAACGTGCCGTTCATCTCGACCGACGTGAGCGACCTGGCCACGATCAGCGCCCGCGAGCCGAGCTGCCACACCACAGCTGCCGACCCTGCCGCATTGGCCGCTGCTCTGCTCGAAACGCTCGGGCACGCGCCGCCGCAACACCTGCGCCAACACGTGCAGGCCATGGAAGTGCGGACCGTCGCGCGGCGCCTGTGCGACATCTACCGCGAAATGCTGGAGCAGCCATGTGCGGCCTAGGCGTGATCGTGCAGCTCGCCGGCAACCATGCGGTCCTGGAGCGCGCGCTGCAGGCCCTCGAGCGGGCCCAGAGTCACCGCGGGCCGGACGCCCGGGGAATCCGCATCGAACCTTTGGCGCGTCCTGGTGCGCCGGCTCCGGGCGAGGGCGGCCCGCTGCTGGGCCTGGCCAGCCAGCGCCTGGCAGTGGTCGACTTGTCTGCCCGGGCGGCGCAGCCGATGACATCCCCCTGCGGGCGCTACGTGCTTTGCTACAACGGCGAGATCTATAACTACCGGGAACTGGCGGCCCGGCTGCGCGATGCCGGCGAAGAGGCGCTGAGCCCGGATGCGGGCGACACCCAGGTGCTGCTGGCGTGCCTGGCGCGATGGGGCACCGAGTGCCTGGCCCTGCTCAACGGAATGTGGGCATTCGCGCTGTTCGATCGCGCGCAGAACAGCTTGCTGCTGGCGCGCGACCGCATGGGCGTGAAGCCGCTGTTCTGGTCGGCCAGCGACGACGGCCTGGTGATCGCCTCCGAAATCAAGGGCATCCTGG
>JANXVP010000514.1 GCA_025351615.1 Ramlibacter sp.
GCTCGCCGTACGCAATGGCAGGCGGGCAGGTCAGTCGCGCCTTGCCACCCGGCTTCATCAGTTGCACGCCTTCGGTCCAGCACGCAATGACCCGGTTCAGTGGGAACTCGGTGGGTTCACCGCGTTTGTACGAGCTGTCGAACTCACGACCGTCCTGAAAAGTGCCGCGATAGTGCACCTTGACCGTGTCGGTCGCGGCCGGCGAAGCGCCGCTGCCTTCCTTGAGCAGCTGATACACCAGACCGCTCCTGGTCGTCGTCGCAGCGCTGCTGCTCGCGGTGGTGACAGGGCCTTGCGCCGGGGCGGCGCAGGCAACGAGGGACAGCGCCGCAGCGCAAAACAGCAATCGCACGAATCAGCTCCTTGATGACAGAGCTGGATTATTGCCTGCCCTGGCCCGGGGCCGGTTACGGCTGGCTCAGCACCAGGGCCATCCGCCGGCGCAGCCGCTGCGCCTCCTGCTGGGCTCCAGCCAGTTCGGCCCGGCGCGCCTGCGCACCCAGCCATGCGAGCAGGGGTCGCCGCCATCCTTGCGCCGACGCGGTGTCGACTGCAAGTTGCAGGACTTCGGGACTGGCGCGCCCGGTCTCAGCCAACACGCCGGCGGCAACCAGCCGCGAGAGCGGATCGACGATGGCCTTGACCGCAGTTGCATCGGCACCGGCCGCCGCAATGGCCCGGTGCGCCGTCGGCAACAGCTGCACATCCTGCGGCAAGGCCTTCCCGGCAAGATAGTCCGCATACGCGCGCTCGGCCGGCGGCGTGTCAACGCGCAACGCATCGAAGCCCACGCACGGCTCGATGACCAGACTGGCGACGCGCAAGGCGCAGCGGGTCAGTTCGGCGCGCGCGACCAACCCGGCGTCTCCGGTGCGCGCCAGTTCGTCACGGGCGCGACTGAACTCCGCAGACTCGACCCGGCTGTTGCCAGCCATGAAGGCTTCGACATAGCGCTCGAGCGCCCCATGCGCATTGAGCTGCCACTCCGGTGTCTTGGGTCGACTGCCGCAAGCGGCCACGGCCAGCGCCAGCGCCAGCAGCAAAACAGCGATCCGCTTCATGGCAACTTGATCTCCGTGTCGCGGGCGAACGGCCACTTGCGGTTGATCTCGTTGATCAGGCTTTCGATCTTGCGCAGATTGGATTCGACGTCGGCGCGCAACGGGCCCAGGTCCGCAGTCGCACTGCGGACATTGGCGCCGACGGCCTGCACTTCGACCAGCACCGCATCGACCTTCTTCAGGCTCTGGCGGGTGTCCGACAGCAGGCCATCGAGCTGACGCATGGTGCTGCGTGCATCCCGAAGCAATCCCTCCTGACCGAACACCTGACTGTCTGCCTGGGCCGCCAGGCCGTTGAGCCGGCCCGCAAGCAGGTCCAGCCGGGCCAGCAGCGCACTGGCCTGGTCCAAAGTCCCGACCAGCTTCTTCGCATCCGTTTCGTTGCCGAACAGCGCATGCAACGCGCCCTGCGGTCCCTTCAGCCTGGCGGTGACGGCCTCGACGTTCGAGAGCGTATTGCGCAGGGAGGCGTCCTGGCCCGTCATTGCGTTGAGATTCTCCAGCACCTGCCGCGCCTCGGCGATGACCCTCGGGAGTTCGGCCGATGCATCGCCCCGCAGCACTTGCCGAACCGAGGCGTCGGGCAAAGCCGGATCGGTCAAGATGCCCGAAAAAGCCCGCAGATTGGTCGCGCCGACCACGCCACGCACCATTGTGAAAACGCTGGAGGTCCGCAGCCAGTGCGCATCCTTTTTTGCCACGTCGATCACGATGCGGACATTTCCGTCCGGCGCCAGTTCGACGTTGCGCACGCGCCCGATGGGAAACCCGGAAAATGTCAGGTCCATGCCGGCGACGACGCCTTCGGAGTCGTCGGTCGACAGGATCAGCGTTTGCGTTGGCTCGAACACGCCGCGGGCATAGAGCAGGTAGACAGCCGAGCCAGCGATCAGAAGCACCGTGAACAGCAGCAGCAGACGCGCCTTGAGTTCCAGATGCCGAACGCCGGAATGCGCGACCGGCTCGGAATTGAGCATCGGCGAGTGCGCTGGGTCGGGCGTGTCGTTCATGAACCTCAATAGTAGTTGCCGACCAGCGATGTCGTTTCGATCAGCAGCAGCACGGCGAACATCCGGACCAGTCCTTGCAGCACGGCGCTCTCGCGCGAACCATCGCCTTCGAGGTCATAGAGCGCCGAGGCCATCGGGATCACCGCCACCGCGATGCTGAAGAACAGGGTCTTGAGCACGAAGATCAGCGACACGGCGGGGTTGAAGACGTGGCCGAACATTCGGGTGTACGCGGGCAGACCCGCAGCATTGAGGCCATACACCGCGAGGTAGGCCAATCCGAGCGCAACGATACAGCTCAGCGCCGCCAGGGTGATTGCTGAAAACACCCCGGCCACAACACGGGGCAGCACTTCACGGGTGACTGGATCTGTCCCCTGCGCGCGAAGCGCGTCGAAGCGGCCCACGCGGCGCATCTCCGCCAGGGCGGCGCCGTTCGGAATGGTGCAGCGCAAGGCGACAAACAACGCCGCCGTGAGTGGAATCAGTTCCAGCACCAGCACCCGGATCACCATCTCTAGCGCGTACCGGGACAGCCCGTAGCTGTACGCGGTCACCACCACGATTCGCGTAATCACCAGCGTGAGGAGTGCGCACAGGACGGTGAACCAAGCCAGGATCGGCGCGGTATCCGTGTACGTGTGCCGCGCCACGGCACGGTGGGTGCCGCCCCGGTAGGATGATGGGGACATCGTCAGCACCAGCACCGTGGAGCCGAATTCGACGATGCGCCACCACCCGGCCAGCCAGCGCAACGGTGCGCTGGCGACGTTGCCGAGGGCCTGAAGCCAGGTGCCGGGGGAAGTCATCCGGGCATGATAGCTGCGCTCCGACGGATGCCCTTTTGCAATACTCGGAACAACGGCCTTCGGGCAGCAGGAGCAGCACCATGGAAACGATCCCTTGCGATTTCTTCGTCATCGGCGGCGGCAGCGGCGGCGTGAGGGCGGCCCGGATGGCGGCCCAAAGAGGCGCGCGCGTGGTGCTTGCCGAAGCCGCCGCGATGGGGGGGACCTGCGTCAACGTCGGCTGCATCCCGAAAAAACTCTACAGCTATGCAGCTCACTTCGCGCAGGAGTTCGAGGACGCGGCGGGCTTTGGCTGGCAGACCGGCACGCCGCGCTTCGACTGGAACCTGCTCAAGGCGAATCGCGCCAAGGAAATCTCGCGCCTGAACGGGGTGTATGAAACCCTGTTGACCGGCGCCGGCGTCCAGATCATTCGCGGCTGGGCCGAACCCGTGGATTCCCGGATGGTGAAGGTCAGGACCGAATCCGGCGAACAGCTTTTTTCAGCCCGTCACATCCTGATCGCGACCGGTGGTACTCCGAGCGTTCCATTCTTTGCGGGACACGAACTGGTTGTCAGCTCCGACAGCATGTTCGACCTCGACCCCTTCCCGAAGCGACTGCTCGTCGTTGGCGGCGGATATATCGCGTGCGAATTCGCGTCCATCTTCAACGGGCTGGGCTCGAAAGTGACCCAGTTGCACCGCGGAGCCCGGGTGTTGCGCGGCTTCGACGACGACGTGCGCAGCTTCATCGAAGCGGAGATGCGCAAGCACGGGGTCGATCTGCACACCTCGGCAGACGTGCTGTCGATCGAAAAATCCGGTGCCGGGCTTCGCGCACTGCTGGGCGACGGTCGCAGCGTCGAGGCGGACACAGTGCTTTACGCGACCGGCCGGGTGCCCAACGTCAATGGCCTGGGCCTCGAGGCGGTCGGCGTCAAGCAGGGCAAGGACGGAGCGATCCACATCAATGACCGCTACGAGAGTTCGGTGCCATCGATTCACGCCATCGGCGACGTCACTTCTCGCGTGCAGCTCACGCCCGTCGCACTGGGTGAAGCGATGGCCTTGGTGGATCGCCTGTTCGGAGCGGGCGAGCGAAAAATGGACTACGAGTACATCCCGACGGCAGTCTTTACCCACCCCAACATCGGCACGGTCGGTTTCAGCGAAGCCCACGCCCGCAAAATGCTTGCGCGCGTCACTGTGTATCGCAGTGAATTCAG
>JANXVP010000172.1 GCA_025351615.1 Ramlibacter sp.
GCTGCTGCGCCAGCAACTCGCCGCCGGCGCCAGCTGGCTGGGGACGCTGCACGACGACATCCAGCCGAAGAACAGGCGCTAGGCCATGAGCGCCGCGAGCACCGAATCGCCGCTGAAGGCCTGGCTGGAATGCGACGGCGCCCTGCTGCGTCTGCGCCTGTCCCGGCCCAAGGCCAACCTGGTCGACGCCGTGATGATCCGGGCGCTGCATGCCGCATTCGCCGAATACCGGCCGGCAAATGGGTTGCGCGGCGTGTTGCTGGACGCCGAAGGGCCGCACTTCAGCTTTGGTGCCAGCGTCGAGGAGCACCTGCCGGCCCAATGCGCCCAGATGCTGGCCTCGTTGCACACGCTGCTGCTGGCCATGCTGGAATTCCCGGCACCGATTCTTGTCGCCGTGCGCGGCCAGTGCCTGGGCGGTGGGCTGGAACTCGCGCTGGCCGGCGGGCCGATCTTCGCCGCCCCCGATGCGCAGTTCGGCCAGCCCGAAATCCGGCTCGGTGTCATTGCCCCGGCCGCGTCGGTGCTGCTGCCCTACCGCGTTTCGCAGCCGGTCGCCGAAGACCTGCTGCTGACCGGCCGCTCGATGCCAGCTCTGGAAGCGGCGGCCTGCGGGCTCGCGCAGGCGCTGGCAGACGACCCCGTCGCAGCCGCGGTTGCCTGGTTCGACCAGCACTTGCAGGGCAAGAGCGCCTCCTCCCTGGCGCATGCGCTGGCGGCGGCCCGCGGCCAGATGCGCAGCGACGTGCGGCGGCGCCTGGCCGACGTCGAGCAGCTCTACCTGGAGCGCCTGATGCGCACCCGCGATGCCAACGAAGGCCTCACCGCCTTTCTTGAAAAACGCCAACCGGCCTGGACCCACCACTGACGGGAGCCCTGAACATGCCAGCCACACTTTCTCCGGTGCAGCAGATCGTCGATCGCTGCCAGCAACTGTTCGAAGACCTCGATTTCAAATCCGTCCAGGAATGGAAAGCCGCCGTGCCCGGACGCAAGGCCATCGGCTACCTGCCGGTCTACGTGCCTCGCGAACTGATCCACGCCGCCGGCATGCTGTCGGTCGGCATTCTCGGCGGCGGCGATGCGCTGGAGGTGATCCAGGGCGACGCCTACTACCAGAGCTACATCTGCCGCATCCCGCGCTCGACCATCGAGCTGGGCTTGACGGGCCGGCTCGATTGCATGGACGGCATGCTGTTCCCGTCGATCTGCGACGTCATCCGAAACCTGTCGGGCATGTGGCAGATCCTGTTCAAGGACAAGTACGTCCGCTACATCGACGTGCCGCAGAACTACATCGACTCAATCGGCGGTAACTTCTACATCCAGGAAATGCAGATTCTGCGCGATGACCTGGGCAAGCTGCGCGGCGCGCCGATCACGGACGAGGAGCTCAACGCCTCGATCCGCGTCTACAACGACAACCGCGCCGCGGTGCGCGAGCTGTATGCCTACCGTGCGATCAAGCCCTGGCAGGCGCCGACCTCCGAGGTCTACCTGCTGCTGCGCGCCGGCATGGTGCTTCCGCCCGAGGAGCACACGCTGCTGGTGCGCGACTACCTTGCCGCCACCGACGGGGTGGCGCGACCCAGGCGAGACAACGCACGGGTGGTGATCAACGGCTCGTTCTGCGAGCAGCCGCCGCTGTCGCTGATCAAGTCGATCGAGATGTCGGGCTGCTACATCGTCGACGACGATTTCATGCTCGTCACCCGCTGGCTGCTGGACGAGGTGCCCGCCGACGCGAGTCCGCTGGACGAGCTGTCCAAGGCTTTCCTGCACCGTTCGGCGACCTCGGCGGCGAAGTACGACACCACCCGCGAGGAAAAGGGCATGTTCCTGCTCAAGCAGGTCAAGACCCGCGGCGCCGAAGGCGTGATCTTCGCGGCGCCATCGTTCTGCGACCCGGCGCTGCTGGAGCGGCCGATGCTGCAGGACGTGATGGCGCAGCACAAGATTCCGTACACCGCGTTCAAGTACGCGGAGAACACCGGGCAAATGGCCCCGATTCGCGAGCAGGCCGGCACTTTCGCCGATTCCATCAAGTTGTGGAGCGTCACATGAATACCGTTGTCCAGATGCCCGAGAGCAAAAAGAAGGTTCCTGTCGCCCAGAAGGACGACGCGATGAACTACCAGAAGGAGCTCCTCGCTTCCAACTACATGGACCTCGCCTTGGCGCACAGCCAGGGCCGGAAGGTGGCGGCGACCTTCGTTCCGGGCAACCTGAACGAGTTGCTGATGTGCTTCAACCTCGCGCGCAGCCTGCCCGAGACCAACGCGCTGCAGAACGGCATGCGCAAGAAATCCGGCAAGTTCATCATGGACGCCGAGCGCGACGGCCACAGCGAGGATGTCTGCACCTATGTCAAGGCCGACCTCGGCGCGATGATGGGCGGCGAGATCGGGCCGACCGGCGACCCGCTGCCCAGGCCGGATATCCTGCTGCTGTCGTACACAGGCTGCTTCACCTTCATGAAGTGGTTCGAGCTGATCCGCCACAAGTACGGCTGCGAGACCGTCATGCTGCACGTGCCCTACCAGAGCGAGGGCCGGATCCAGCCGAACATGCGCGAGTACGTGGTCAAGCAGCTCAAGGAAACCGTGATTCCGACGCTTGAGCGCATCTCCGGCATCAAGTTCGACATCGACAAGCTGCGCGGATACATGCGCGAGTCGGCCAAGGCCGAGGACGATCTGGTCAAGGTGCTGCAGTCGGCGAAGATGCGGCCCTCGCCGATCGACGGCTACTTCGGCGCGGTGTACTACATCGGCCCGATCTTCACCGCGTTCCGCGGCACGCCCGAGGCCACAACGTACTACCGCATGCTGCGCGAAGAGATCGAGCAGCGCGTGCGGGACGGACGCGGCCCGGTCACGCCCGAAGGCGACATGGGTGAGGAGAAATACCGGCTGATCGTGGAAGGCCCGCCCAACTGGACCAGTTTCCGCGAGTTCTGGAAGATGTTCTACGACGAAGGCGCCGTGGTGGTGTCGTCCACCTACGCCAAGGTCGGTGGCCTGTACGACTTCGGCTTCCGCCACGACCCCGAGAACCCGCTCGAATCGCTGGCCGACTACTGCCTGGGCTGCTACACCAACCTGAGCCTGCCGTCCCGCATCGACATGATCTGCAAGTACATCGACGAGTACCAGGCCGACGGCCTGCTGATCAACTCGATCAAGAGTTGCAACAGTTTCTCGGCCGGGCAGCTGCTGATCCTGCGCGAGGTCGAAAAGCGCACCGGCAAGCCGGCAGCCTTCATCGAAACCGACCTGGTCGACCCGCGCTACTTCTCGGGCGCCAACGTGAAGAACCGCCTGGAAAGCTACTTCCAGATGATCAAGCAAAAGCGCACCGCCCTGGCCGGCGCGCACTGAGGGGACACCATGCGCTGCTTCATCGGCATCGACCTCGGATCGACCACCACCAAGGCGGTGGTGATGGACGAGAACCAGAACATCATCGGCCGCGGGATCACCAACTCGCGCTCGAACTACGACACCGCCGCCGCCATCGCCAAACAGGAGGCGCTGCTCAACGGCCGCTTCTACCTGTTCCGCCAGGCGCTGGGCAGCAGCGGCGCGCTGAACGGGGCACTGGACGGCTTCATCGGGCAGCTCGAACGCGACTTCAGGGCCGAGCAGTACCTGGAGCAGTTGATCGACCTGGAGGGCACCTGCCAACGCAGCCTGGCCTCGGCCCACTTTGGCCCCGCCACCGAAGCCGTCGGGACAACACTGGCCGAGGTGTTCCGCCGGCTGAAGGCGGAGGCGCCGCTGCTCTTCGCACCCGATGCCCGGCGCAAGAGCGATTTTTTCCGGGACATCGCGGGCAGCCAGTACCTGGCAATCGGCGAGACCGTGTCCAAGGAAGCCGGGACGCGCTACGACTTCCTGCTGAACATCTTCGATCGCTCGATCATCGAGGTCGAGAACCGTGTCTATGCCGACTCGATCCGCCGCCACCTGCTGGCGGCGCTGGAACGCACGTTTGTCGCGCTGCCGGACACCGCGGCGCGGCGCAGCCAGGTGGAAGCTCCGATCAATGGCATCCTGGACACCGAGATGGAGGAAACCTATGTGGTGGGCACCGGCTATGGCCGCGCGCGCTTGCCCTTCTCCAAGGAGCATGTGCGCTCCGAGATCCTGTGCCACGGCCTCGGCGCGCACGTGATGTATCCGGGAACGGCCACCGTGCTGGACATCGGCGGCCAGGACACCAAGGCGATCCAGGTCGACCCGGCCGGCATCGTCGAGAGCTTCCAGATGAACGACCGCTGCGCCGCGGGCTGCGGGCGCTACCTGGGCTACATCGCGGACGAGATGAACATGGGACTGCACGAGCTGGGGCCGATGGCCATGCAATCGACCAAGACCATCCGCATCAACTCGACCTGCACCGTGTTCGCCGGCGCCGAGCTGCGCGACCGCCTGAGCCTGGGCGACAAGCGCGAGGACATCATGGCCGGCCTGCACCGCGCCATCATCCTGCGCGCCATGTCGATCCTGGCCCGCTCGGGCGGCATCCGCGACCAGTTCACCTTCACCGGCGGCGTCGCCAAGAACGAGGCCGCGGTCAAGGCCCTGAAGGATCTGGTGCACGAGAACTACGGCGAGCTGCAGCTCAACATCGACCCGGATTCGATTTACACCGGAGCCCTCGGCGGCGCGACGTTCGCGTGGCGTGCCGTCGTGGAGGACGGCATGCAAGCGCAAGCGAGGGCAACCCAATGACCATCACCACCATCGGCATCGATATCGGCTCCGGCGCCGTCAAGAGCACCCTTTTCAGGGTGGAGGAGGACGGGCGCAAGGAATGGCTGGCCAAGCGCTGCGAGCGGATCCGGCGGCGGGACCCCATGACCCTGGCGCAGGAAGGCCGTGACGGCGTGCTCGCCGACGCCGGCCTTCGCGCCGACGAAATCGACTACGTCGCCACCACCGGCGAGGGCGAAAACGTCAAGTTCGCGACCGGCCACTTTTACTCGATGACCACCCACGCCCGCGGCGGCGTGTTCCTGCACCCCGGCATCAGCGCGGTGGTGGACGTGGGCGCCCTCAACGGCCGCGCGATCTACGTCGACGGGCGCGGCAAGGTGCTGGCGTACAAGATGACCAGCCAGTGCGCCTCGGGCTCGGGGCAGTTCCTGGAGAACATCGCCCGCTACCTCGGTGTGGCCGTCGAGGAAATCGGCGAACTCTCGCGCAGCTCGAAGGACCCGGAGAAATGCAGCTCGATCTGCGCCGTGCTGGCCGAGACCGACGTCATCAACATGGTCAGCCGGGGCATCGCGACGCCCGACATCCTCAAGGGCATCCACCTGTCGATGGCGTCCCGCATCGTCAAGCTGCTCAAGGTCACCGGGATCAAACAGGGCACTGCGCTGCTGACCGGTGGCCTGGCGCTGGACGTCGGGCTGCTCGGGGCCATCCAGGAAGAACTTGCCACCGAAAAGGTCGGGGTCGAGGCCCTGAGCCACCCCGATTCCATCTACGCGGGCGCCATCGGCGCGGCGTTGTGGGGCGCATTCCGGCACGAGCGGCTGCAGGAGTTGCAGCAACTGGCCGCGGCTTGAAGCACAAGGAGACACCAAATGGCTTTGCTCATCACCGACAACTGCACCGCCTGCGACGCCTGCAAGCCGGTCTGCCCCAACGACGCGATCAGCGTGGGCGACGTGATCTACGTCATCGACGCACGGCGCTGCACCGAATGCGTCGGCGCCGAGGACGAGCCCCAGTGCAAGCTGGTCTGCCCCGCGGACTGCATCGAGCCGAATCCGGACTTTGCCGAGAGCGCGGACGAACTGCAGGCGAAGTACGCGTCGCTGCACGCCTGAAAGCTAGGCGTTTACTGGTCGCCCTTGATGTTCGCCTGCTGCGCGATCTTGCGATACTTGTCGATTTCCGCGCTCTGAAAAGCCGCGAGCTCGGACGGCGAATTGCCGATGGCCTCGCTGCCCTGTTCCTTCATGCGCGCCTTGTAGTCGGCCGATTGCACGATGCGCGTAATTTCCGCCCTGAGCTTGTCGAGCACATCCTTCGGCGTCCCGGCCGGAGCCCACACCGCGTTCCACTGGCTGATGTCGAATCCGGGCAGGGTCTCGGCGAGAGCCGGCACGTTCGGGAGCAGTGGCATGCGCTTTTGCGTCGTCACCGCCAGGGCGCGCAACCTGCCAGCCTTCACGTGCTGCATCGCGGGCAGCAGCGTCACAAACCCGCTTTGTGCATGCCCCCCGAGGAGATCGATGATCAACGGGCCGGATCCCTTGTACGGCACGTGGACGATGTCGATCCTGGTCAGCATCTTCAGCTATTCGCCGGCGAACTGGTGCGGGGAACCGGCGCCGACCGAACCGAACGTCATCGATCCCGGCTTCGCCCTTGCGATCGCAATGTAATCCTTCAACGATGTGACGGGCACCGACGGATGCACGACCAGCGCCATCGGAGTGACAGTCGCCAGCGTGATCGGCGCAAAATCCCTCACCGGGTCGTACGGCATCTTCGGAAAGAGCGCGACATTGAGCGCGACTTCTGCCGAGGCGCTGACCATCAGCGTATAACCGTCGGGGGGCGCCTTGGCAACGATGTCGGCGCCGATCATGCCGCTCGCGCCGCCGTGGTTCTCGATGATGACCGGCTGGCCCCAGCGCTCGCTGAGCATCTGCGCGATCGGCCGCGCGGTGATGTCGGCCCCGCCGCCCGGCGGGTACGGCACGATGATGCGAATCATCTTGTTCGGGTAGGTTTGCGAGTGGCCTACAGCGGAGAAGGCAAGGGCTGTGAGGGCC
>JANXVP010000173.1 GCA_025351615.1 Ramlibacter sp.
CTGCTGGCGCGCGTGTTCACCGTGGTGTTTCCGCGCTCCGCCGCCGCCCGCCTGGTCGAGCGCCTGTTCTCGTGGCTGGCGTGGATCGCCGCCGCCCTGTGGATCATGGGGCTGCTGCCGGCAGCGATGGCGGAGCTGGAGAAGATCCAGCTCGCGTTCGGCAAGACGCACATCACGCTGTTGACGCTGCTGCAGGGGACGCTCTCTTCCGGCATCGTCCTGGTGCTGGCGCTATGGATTTCGGCGGCCCTGGAGCATCGCATCCTCAGCCAGCACATGCACGACCTGTCGCTGCGCAAGGTGGCGGCCAACGCCATCCGGGCGGTGCTGCTGCTGGTGGGCCTGCTGTTCGCGCTGTCGGCCGCCGGCGTCGATCTCACGGCGCTGTCGGTGCTGGGCGGCGCGCTGGGTGTCGGCCTGGGCTTCGGCCTGCAGAAGCTCGCGGCCAACTACGTCAGCGGCTTCGTCATCCTGTTCGAACGCAGCCTGCGCATCGGCGACACCGTGCGGGTCGACGGCTTCGAGGGCACGGTGATGGACATCAAGACCCGCTACACGCTGATCCGGTCCCTGACCGGCCACGAGTCGATCGTGCCGAACGAAAAGCTGATCACCGAGCGGATCGAGAACCTGTCGCTTGCCGACCCGCGCATCCTGATCACCACCGACGTCACGGTGGGCTACGACAGCAATGTCGACCAGGTGCAGCAGATCATGGTCGATGCCGCGCTGGCCTCGGAGCGGGTGCTGGCCGACCCCGAGCCGTCGGCCCGGCTCGCACGGTTCGGCCCCGATGGGCTGGAATTCTGCCTGTTGTTCTGGATCGCCGATCCCTCCAACGGCCAGTTGAATGTGCGCTCCGACATCAACCTGCGGATCCTCGCCGCGTTCCGCGGCGCGGGAATCGAGATCCCGTATCCGCAACGGGTGGTGACCGTAAAGAACGCGCCGGCGCCGGCCGGTCGTTCCTCAGGATGCCAGCAATGAATCCGTCCAAACGCTCGATGGCCAATCGGGAGCGGTGAGTGCGACTTCTATGGAAAATCGCGAAATATGCTTCGATCGTTGGCGTCAGCGTCATAGCGCTTGCAGTCGTCGCATTATTTTCTTTACGGGCCTATAACCAACGAACGAATGCGCCGAGATTCGCGATCCAGTCACCCAATGGGATCGAGGAAAGCGGATACATCAAGATCGGCGGCATCGAGCAGTGGCTCCAGATTCGCGGGCAAGACCGTGACAATCCAGTCCTGCTCTGCGTGCATGGTGGTCCGGGCGCAACCTGGATTCCTCTGACAGAGAACTTCATTCCTTGGGAGAAGCAATTCACCGTCGTTTTATGGGATCAGCGCGGCGCCGGCAGAACCTTGGGCGCAACTGGCGCGTCAATTGCCGAAACCATGTCGGTGGATCGTATGACAAAGGACGGCATCGAAGTCGCAGAATACCTGCGCACGCACCTTCGCAAGGACAAGCTTGTGCTCCTGGGCCACTCGTGGGGATCGATTCTTGGCATCAACATGGCGAAGCGGCGACCGGATTTGTTTTCCGCCTATGTGGGAACGGGCCAGGCGAGCGATATGCCCAAGAGCATCGCGACTGCATATGCCCATCTGCAGGAGCAGGCACGCGCCGCCAACGACCAAAGAACTTTGAAGGTGCTTACGCGAATCGGGCAGCCACCGTTTGATTCCCGAGAAAAAATCGAAGTGTTTTTCAGCAGCATGGGGAAATATCCGCCAGCATCGGATCGGGCGGCCATGCAAACCATCGGCGCAAAACTGTTGGCACCTAAACCAGACTATTCGCTCCATGACGAAGTCGATCGCGTCAGAGGTTTCATGGCCGTTCCACCCTTGCGCGTGTATATCGAGTTGCTGAACACCAGACTGGGGTCATTGGGTCCGCACTTTGACGTCCCGGTGTTCTTCATCCAGGGCGCTGAAGACAACCTCACACAGGCCTCGCTGGCCGAAGACTATCTCAGGACGATCGAGGCTCCTCATAAAGAAATGGTGCTTCTCAAAGGCGGGGGTCATTTCGCCTTCCTGAGCATGGCAGACAAGTTTTTGGAAGGCCTGGTCAGCCGGGTTCGCCCGATGGTGACGAAACAATGACTAACCATTAGTGGGGTTCAACCCATCGCGGCGCAAGCAGTGGCGAAGATGGATTTTCTGACTGGCGACTCGGTCTCCAGGCGGCAACCGTCATTTCATCAACCCCGGCAGCCAGAGACTGAGCTGCGGGAAGGCGACCAGCAGCGCCAGCATCACGACCAGCACGAACACGAACGGCCAGCAGCCGCGGTAGATCGCGCCCAGGCCGACGCCGGGCAACAGCGCATTGAGCACGAACATGTTCATGCCCACCGGCGGCGAGATCAGCCCGATCTGCACCACCATCACGATCAGCACGCCGAACCATACCGGGTCGAAACCGAGCGCCGTGACGATGGGGAAGAACAGC
>JANXVP010000188.1 GCA_025351615.1 Ramlibacter sp.
GGGTCGAGCTGGCGGACAAAGTGCCTGCCGATGAAAGCGCCGGCGACCAGGGAACTGCCGACGACGACACCCTGGCCCAGCGTGGCGAGCGGCAACGCGCCGAGGCTGCGAAACGTGATCGCCTTCGCCACATAGACCGCCGCCGACCCCATGGCTTCGCTGCCAAGGTAAGCGCCCTTGACCAATCCATAGGCCAGAAAAAACGGCGCATTGATCGGCCCCGTGGTGGCCACGATTCCCGTGAGAAATCCAATGCCGGCTCCGAACGCGCAAAGATGCCAGAGCCGCAGTCTGAGTTGCTGCCGAGCCATCCAGCGCCGCACCGGAATCATCGCGATGACGAACAGGCCCAGTCCGGCTTCGAGCGGCCGCATGGGCAGCACCAGCAGCGTGGCGGCGCCCAGCGCAGCCGCCGGAAAAGCAGTGACGCTGTAGGCACCGACGACGCGCCAGTCGATGTCTGGCCACCAGGCAAGCACGCGTGACGCGTTGCCCATGATCGAAGCGACCGCCATGATCGGCACCGCCTCGCGCGGACCGAATACCAGCACCAGGGCCGGCAGCAGCATGATCGACGAGCCGAAGCCGACAATACCGCCCAGTGTGCCGGCCACCAGGCCGAGGATCAGGACCAGCGCAAAATCCAAGAGGCTCCCGGTGCGTGCAATTTCAACGCTCCCATGGTCTCACGCCGGCCGGCGGTCGAATCGGACGCGCCGTTTGCAGCTGCAGGCAGCGCACAATCGGAAGTTCACATAAGGAGCAGCCATGCACGACGACACCCCCGCCCTCAAACGCACTCAGGCCAAGCTGGCCGACGATGTCCAGACCGTGCTCACGGACGCCCAGGAGCTGATGCGGCTCGCGGCCGGCGAGGCCGGACAGGGCATCAAGGAAGCGCGGGCGCGCCTGGAGCGCAGCACGCAAGCGGCCCGCCAGCAACTCGCCGCGATGCAGGATTCCGCGCTGCAAAGCGCACAGGAGGCGGGCCGCACGGCGGACGGCTATGTGCGCGAGCACCCGTGGGAAGCGGTCGGCATCGGCGCCGGGCTCGGCTTCCTGCTGGGCCTGCTCATCGCCCGCAGCTGACGGCTGCTGAGGCTGCCCGTGGGCCCGCGCCGCGGGACGATGCAGGTGCAGAGTCGCCGGACGCAAACTCCTTGTCACCTTTTGCTGGGTGGCTGCGTCTAATCCCACCAGCACTTGCGAAGGATCTGCCATGCCACATCGACACTCCCCTTTCTTTTTTGGGCGATTATGCACTACTTGACTTATCATAAGAGTCCGCCTATATTCAAGCCATCAACCGGAGACGCGCGATGGCAACCCCGAAAAAGCAGCAGGTCCAGATTCACCAAATGACCATCGGTCAGTTCGAGGCGCTGTTTCCTACCGAGGAAGCCTGCCGCGAGTACCTGACGGCAAACCGCTGGCCCGATGGCGTGTGCTGCCCCCGCTGCGGTAATGCAGAAGTCACGCAGCTTGAGACACGCGCCCAGCACTGGCACTGCAACGCATGCGGCCCGAACGGCACTAGCTACCGCTTCTCCGTCCTGGTTGGTACCATCTTCGAGAACACCAACAAGCCGCTTCGCCAGTGGTTCCGCGTCATGCACCTGATGCTGACCAGCAAGAAGGGCATCAGCGCTTTGCAGGTCATGCGCTACATGGGTTTCGGCTCTTACAGCACGGCCCTGAATATGTGCAACAAGATTCGCGTCGCGCTGGGCAACGTCGAATTCAAGCAACTCGTTGGCTACGTCGAAGTGGACGAAACCTTTGTCGGCGGCAAGGCTAAGAACAAGCACAAAGGACCGGGCGGACGGGGCGACAACGGCGGCACTGGCGGGCATGGCAAGTCCATCATCGTGGGCGCTGTGAAGCGCAAGGGCAACGTCATCGCCCGCGTGATCGACAGCACTGACGCAGCCGCCCTTAACGCCTTCATCGAGGAAGCCGTATCCCACAAGGTTAGCCTTATCTCCACGGACGAACACGGCGGCTATAGGGGCCTTGGCAGGCGCTTCCCGCATGGCATCGTTCGCCACAGCCGGGACGAGTACGTTGTCGGCGCCGTCCACACCAACACGATTGAAGGCTTCTGGTCCATCGTAAAGCGCGGCATCGTCGGCACCTTCCACAAGGTCAGCCGCAAGTACCTGCCGCTGTACGTCAACGAGTTTGAGTTCCGCTACAACAACCGCAAGAACGCGGACATTTTCGGAACGGCTATTCGGTGCTGCGCATGAGGGCGCTTTCCCTTGGGCTGTTGCTTGCGACGAGCGCCCTATCGATCCATGCGGCATCAGAGCATCCTCCAGCCAATCCAGAACACAAGGCAACCGATCAGCCCCAGAAAGTAGCCAGCACCGCGCAGGGACCCTCCAAGGGTGCGTCTGCCGCTATCCCAATAGTCATCCCCCCGGTCCAAGAAAAACCAACCAAGCCAGAGCAGACAGAGGGCGACGAGCATGCGACCGAGTATTGGCCGCTCATCTTTGGTGTGCGCTTCAAGATTGGGGAGTCGCTTCTTGTGCTTTTCACCTTCTTGCTTTGGCTGGCCACTCGCGCCTTGGTCGTCGACGCCAAAAAGTCTTCCGCCAAAGACTTGAGAGCTTATATATCGGTCGATGTGGAGACGGTGATGGGCGAAAACGGGGTTCCGGCCCCGAACAAAGTCGGGCTGCAAATGATCAATTGCGGAAAGACTCCTGCAAACGCTCTTTCCCAGTGGAGCGGAATAGGTGTTCATAACTATCCAGACCCAGGGCTTCTTCCAGATCCGGATCTGGAAATTGTGGTTAGGGCGGTCCTGAATCCAGGCAGACACAGATGGATCATCCATGACCTGCCAACTCTTTCTGAAGCGCAGAGGAAGGAAATTACGGCGGAGAAACTCGCTTTGTATGTTTGGGGGAGAATTTCGTTCGAGGATGTATTCAAGAAAAAACAGACCGTGGATTTTGCCTTCGTTATTTCGGGC
>JANXVP010000235.1 GCA_025351615.1 Ramlibacter sp.
CGCGCCGCAGGATTTGCGTCCCGAGGGCGGCAGCCTCCTGTTGCGCCAGGGCAGCGTAGCCGCTGAGATGATCGACGACCAGCTCAGGCCGGCTGACCAGCACCGAGAAGATGGGATGAACAATGGCCATCGCTCAGCTCCCGGGCGCCGGATCAATAACGGTTGCGACGGCGGGCGGCCACCACAAGAGCGGCGATTGCCGCGCCGGCAGCGACGGCGATCAGCACCGAGCGCACCGGTTGCTGCGAGACATAGCGGCCGGTCACGTCGGCATAACGGGACAGCTGCTTCTGCGCGGCCGAGGTGGCATCGGTCGCGACGCTCATGCCCTTGGTGGCCAGGTCCCTGGCGCCCTCGCGCAGATCGCGCACCTTGTCGCCGGCCTTGCCGATCATCTGGTTGGCCAGCTGGCGGGTGCTATCGATGGCGTTTTCCGCGCTGGTCAGGGCGTCTTCAGCGTAGGCGGCGGGGGCACTGGAGCGCAGCGATTTGCTGGTCGGGGTGTTCATGGAAAATCCTTTGGGTTGAGAGCAGAAAACGATAGGTGGCCCCTGGAAGGGACCGCGGCGAGCCAAGGCGTGTTAGCGCTTGCCTTTGCGCAGGAGGCTGACGATGAAGGTCGCGACGGCCAGGACGATGAAGACGAAGAACAGAATCTTGGCGATTTCGACCGCTCCCGCGGCGATGCCACCGAAGCCGAACAGTGCGGCGACCAGGGCAACGACCAGAAAAACTACGGCGTAATACAACATCTTCAATCTCCTTTGGGGCACGGTGCCATGGACATTGCGTTCTTGCCCGAACGCTTGATTGCAAGCTTAGAGCCGAAGGTCAGCCATTGCTGATCAGCGGCGGGCGTGACCGGGTGTCGGCGCTGGCGATGGGTACGTGTAGGAAACGTCCGACACGCGCACGGGAATTTCAGGCGCCCTGGGTGCTGCGTGGCAGCACCGCGTTGATGCGGGTGCCCTGGCCCGGCTGGGACTGGACCGACAGCCGGCCGCCGGCGGCTTCGACCCGGTGCTTCATTCCCGCCAGCCCGTGCGTGGAAGTGCGGACTTCGTCGACGTTGAAGCCGTTTCCGTTGTCCTTGATATCCACTTCGATGTGGTCCCCCTCGTTGCGTACGCTGATATCGACCTGCTCCGCCTGCGCGTATTTGCCGACGTTGGTGAGCGATTCCTGCACCAGCCGGTAAACCGTCAGCTGGCTCGACTCGTTCAGGTCCACCGGCTCGAGGTTGGTGGCGATGTCCACGGCGGAGCGTTCCGCGAATTCGCGAGCCAGGATCTCCAGGGACGCCGTGAGCCCGAGGTTGAAAAGCGACGAAGGCCGCAAGTCCTCGATGATCCGGCGCTTCAGCGCGATGCCGCTGTTGAGGGTTTCCGTCAGATGCTGCAGGCGCTGCGCAAACTCGGGCGCCTGCGTGCCGAGCTTGGATTTCAAACGCGCCACGTCGAGCTTGGCTGCGGTGAGCAGGGCCCCGAGTTCGTCGTGCAGTTCACGCGCGAGGTGCCCTCTTTCGTCTTCGCGCACCTGCTGCAGGTGCGTCGCCAGTTCGGCCAGGGTGGCCGTGCGCTCCAGCACCTGGCGCTCGAGCAGGTCCCGCTCCTGCTGCAGGATCTTCTGTTGCTGTTCGCCGGCCAGCTTCAAGGCGGTGGTCTGGCGCAGGTAAAGGTAGAACGCCAGCAGGCCCGCCAAAGCGACACCCGCGATGCCAATGCGCGAGAGCAGCAGCGAGCGCCGCACCTGGACCTGGCTTCCATCCATTCGGGAGGCGCTGGCGTCGATCAGCTTGATGGCCTGCTCCCGGATCGCATCCATGTGCTCCTTGCCGACGTCGGTCAGCAACGCGAACTTCCAGGCTTCTTCATTGCCTTGCTTGCGCATCCGTACCGAGAGCTCCATTTCCGCCTGTCTGCGCTGCACGTTGCGTCCCAGCTCGGACAGGGTGGCATATTCGTCCGCGTGCGCGATATACAACAGCCTCAGGTTGTCCAGGTTCTGCGTAATTTGCGCGGATGCGGCGGTATACGGTTCAAGATAGCGCGGGTCTCCGGTCAGGAGATAGCCGCGCGAACCGGTTTCGGCGTCCAGGACGTTTTGCAGCAGCCGGTTCAGGGAACCGCGGATGCGTGAAGCGTCGGCGATCTGGTCCAGCGCGCCGGTCGACCGGTTGAAGCCGGTTTCGTTGATCCCGATCAGGACCAAGGCCGCAAGAATGGCCAGAACCAGGCTGATGGCCATCTTCGGCATTGAAAACGATCGCATGAATATCACTGCAGACTGCCTTTGTTATGAATAAAATCGCCAATAATCGATACTTGAGGGAGACGGCCCCTTCCGCTGTTGTTGTACAAACGGGCCTGTGCTTGTCATCGCGAAAGAGAACCAGACATGATCAAAGTCGGAATTGTGGATGACCACGCCATTGTGCGGTCGGGGCTCAAGCAGTTTTTCTCCGAACAGGTCGACCTGCGCGTCGTTGGGGAAGCTTCCAGCGGACGGGAGGCCATCGACCTCGTGCGGACCACCGAACTCGACGTGCTGGTGATGGACTTGTCCATGCCGGGCCAAAGCGGCATCGACGCCCTTGGCATGATCCGCGCCAAGGCGCCGGACGTCGGCATCCTGATTCTCTCGGGCTACCCCGAGGAACATTACGCCATGAACCTGATCCGGCAGGGAGCCAGTGGGTACCTGAACAAGGAATGCGAACCGATGGAGATCGTCAACGCGATCCGCACCATCTCGCTCGGCCGGCGTTATATTTCGCCGGCCGTCGCCGAGTTGTTGGCGCAGCAGCTCAACCGGAAAGAGGGCGGCGCCCCTCACGAGCAGCTCTCCGAGCGCGAATTCCAGGTGTTTCTGAAGCTGGCAAAGGGCGAGACGGCCGGGGACATTGCCAAGGCGCTGTCGTTGAGCGTCAAGACCGTCAGCACTTACCGGACCCGGTTGATGGAAAAGATGAGCCTGGCCTCGAACAGCGACCTGACCTATTACGCGCTGAAGAACAAGCTGATCGACTGAGCCACCGCCGGCGTTTCATGCGTCGGGGGCGGACGGCGCGCAGCGGGCCATGCAGTACTCGACCAGCGCATCGATCTCGTTCGATTTGTCGAACACAGCGTCGGCGCCAAGCTGGGCGCAACGCTTTCTCATGTCGTCTGTCGCATAGTTGCTCAGCACCACCACGCGCTGCGCGCCGGCACGGGCCTGACAGGCTTCGAGCACGCCCAGGCCACTGCCTTGCTTGAGGAACAGGTCGACGATTGCCAGGTCCCACTCGCCTCGATGGCCCGACAGCCAGCCGCGCGCCTGGTTTTCGGTTTCCGCCCAGCCCAGCGCGTTGATGCAGGCCAGTTCTTCCAGGGTGCCGATCAGGTTTTCGCGGATCGTGGCGTTGTCTTCAACGATATAGGTGCGCAGTTCCACAGTGGTCAATTCGTGACGCGTCACACGGCACGCGTCCTTGGCTCTTGGGCCGGATTAGGCCGAGTGGTGTAACCCGTTCTCCTCCCGCAGACTATTTTGCCAGCGTGGGCCCGCCCACGGCGTAGGACCTTTCCTACGGTTTCAGCTGTAGGCAGCGACCCACAGGACGTCAGGCCTGCTGCTGGCAGCCGAACAACGCCGTCGCTCGTACACTTTCCGCCCACAGGCATGTGCCTGCACCGACATTCGTCAGGAAAAACGCCATGAAATTGTTGATTCAATCGGCAATGATTTTTTTCGGGACCTTGATGGCTGCAGCTGTCGTCGCCCTCGGAGAGCCGGTCAAGGCCGATGTCGCCGTGGCCAGAAGCGCTGTGCGCAGCGCCGGCCCGGCTGCGCGTCACGACACGACAGACAGGCAGCCATGGTTTGCAACGGCGTCCATGCAGGCAGCCTCCTGGCTGCGTTGATCGCGACTCCATGGATACGACAACCCCAAGCGCCACCACGCAACGCAGTCGACACCCGCTTTGGGTCAAGCTGTTGCTTGGATTGGCGGTGTTGCTGATCGGCCTGGTCCTGCTGGCGATCTTTTTCCCGTGGGACTGGCTGCGCGGCCCGCTGAACCGCTACGTGAGCGAGCGGACCGGCCGCCATTTTGAAATTACCCGCCGACTCGACGTGAAGCTAGGCCGCACCACGCGCGTCCTGATGGATGGCATCGAGTTTGCCAACCCCGACTGGGCCAAGGATCCGAACCTGGTGAAGGCCGAGGCCGCGGAAGTCGACATCAGTCTGTTGCCGCTGCTTCGCCGCCGCATCGAGCTGCCTCTGGTCAAGCTGACGAAGCCCGAATTGGGATTGCAGCTCGAACCTGACGGACGGCGCAGCTGGGCGCTTGGCCGCGACACGCAGGACAAGAAGAACTTTCCTGAAATCGGCGCCTTGGTGGTGGACCAGGGCAGCATGCACTTCATCGCGAGCGGCCACGGCGCGGACATCCACACCGACTTCGCGATGGACGACCGCGGCGACGGCAAACTGCCACTCGCCTACAAGGCCAGGGGGAGCTGGAAGCGGGAAGCCTTCACCGCCGAAGGCCGTGCCGGCAATGTCATGAACCTGACCGGAGTGCACAAGAGCGCCTTTCCATTGGAAATCCGCGCCGCTGCCGCCCATACGACCCTCAAAGCGGCGGGGACGGTCAACAACCTTGCGACCCTGGACGGCGCAAACGCCGACGTGACGCTGCAGGGCGCGAACCTCTCCGAACTGTACAAACTGCTCGGCGTGGTGTTGCCCGAGACACCGCGCTACGAAGTGCGCGGTCACCTGACCAAGGACGGCGGGGTGTGGGGCGTCAGCAGCATCATCGGCAAGCTGGGCAACTCCGACCTCACCGGCCAGCTGCAATACGACCACTCGCAGCAGGTTGCATTGCTCACCGGAAAGCTTCAATCCAAAGCGCTTGACTTCGACGACCTGGCGCCCTTGGTCGGCTTGCCCGAACAGGCACGCAGCGCAGCCGCATTGCCCAATGTCGCTCCAGGGGCGCCCCCGGGTCCGGCGGCAAAAGCCCGTCTGACCCGCGACCCGGGCAAGGTGCTGCCCACCGCGACGCTGGACCTGGCGCGCCTGAAGGCCATGAACGCGGATGTCGTTTACAGCGCTGCACGGATGACGAACGTGCGCCAGTTGCCGCTGGACCGCATGAGCCTGCATGTGAATCTCAAGGATGGCGTCCTGCTGCTCGACTCGATGAATCTGGGGATCGCCGGCGGAGAGATGAAGGGCCGCTTGCGCATCGATGGGAACAGCAATCCGGCGAGCGCCGAGGTCAAACTCGACGCCCGGTCACTCGAACTGGGCAAACTGTTCCCCACCGTCAAGCTCACCAAGGCCAGCTTCGGCAAGATCCACGGCCTGATCGACCTCAAGGGAAAAGGTAATTCCGCAGCCCAGATGCTGGGAACGTCCTCCGGCAATCTTGCCATGCTCATGGGCAAAGGAGAGATCAGCAACCTGCTGCTCGAATTTGCCAACCTGAACGGCGGGGAAATCATCAAGTTTCTGGTGATCGGGGACAAGAATGCCCAGGTGCGGTGCGCTGCGGCGACCTTCGACGTCAACAACGGCCTGATGACCAGCCGGGCCATCCTGCTGGATACTTCGGACGTTGTCATCTATGGCGACGGTGGCATCAGCCTGGCCAATGAGACCCTGGATCTGACGCTGCGCCCCTACCCGAAGGACAAAAGCATTCTGTCGCTGCGCTCGCCGCTCAAGCTTGCGGGGACGTTCGCCAAGCCGAAGCCGGGCGTTGACAAGGCTGCCTTGACCGGCAAGGCCGGATTGGCGCTGGCGCTCGGAGCGATCAACCCCTTGCTTGGCCTGCTCGCGACGGTCGAAACCGGGCCCGGCAAGGATGCGGATTGTGGTGCGGTGCTGCAGGAAGCAGCGGCTCCCGCCGCTGCTGCCCGGGCCGCCGCAGCAGGCAAGCCGGACCCCTCCAAGCCAGCCAGCAGGACCTCTTCCGATCCTACGCTCATGGGGGCTGCATCCAAGGCCAATGCGTCTGCGCAAGGCATGGCCCGTGAGCGACTCGAGAAACTGGAGCGGCGGCCGCAGGAGCGCAACGCCGCAGTGGGCGTCAAGCAGTAGGCGTTCAGCAGGTCCGCACCGGCCTGGTAGAGCAAACCGGACACTCCGGATGACGTGGAATCTGCACGGCATTCCACTCCATCGCCCGGCCATCGAGCATCAGCATCCGGCCCGCCAGCGACTGCCCCACGCCGCTGACCATCTTCAGCGCCTCTGCCGCCTGCATTGCGCCGATGATTCCAACCATGGGGGCGAAGACACCCATCGTGGCGCACCGCGTCTCCTCCAGGTCCGAGTCCGGCGGAAACACGCACGCATAGCACGGAGACGCAAGATCACGCGGGTCATAGACGGAGATCTGGCCGTCGAAGCGGATCGCAGCGCCGGAGACCAGCGGTTTTCCATGCCTCACGCAGGCGGCGTTGATGTGGTGGCGGGTGGCGAAGTTGTCGCAGCAGTCCAGCACCACATCGGCTGCTG
>JANXVP010000289.1 GCA_025351615.1 Ramlibacter sp.
TGATGTTCGTGCTGGCGCGGGTGCTCAACCGGATGAACGGCGGCGACGACGTCTACTGGAAAAGCGAACGGCTCGCCCGTGGAGAGGACACGCCGCAGGCTTAGCGCGGCGCCAGGATCGCCAGCGTCAAGCGCGAGACGCAAGTCAGCTCGCCGGCGTCGTTGGCCATGTCGATCTGCCAGACCTGCGTGGTGCGGCCGATGTGGACCGGCCGTGCGATGCCCGTGACCCAGCCCTGCGTCGCTCCCTTGACATGGTTGGCGTTGATGTCCAGCCCCACCGGTCGGTGGCCTTCGGGGCAGGCATAGGCGGCACCACAGGAGCCGAGGGTTTCCGCCAGCACCACCGAGACGCCGCCATGCAGCAGACCGTACGGCTGCCTGGTCCGCGCGTCCACCGGCACCCGCGCCCGCAGGAAGTCGTCACCGACTTCGAGAAACTCGATGCCCAGATGGGCCGGCGCCGTGTCCTTGTGGATGGAGGCGAGCACTTCGACCGAGAGTGGCCTTTTCCAGATACGCATGGGTTCTCCCTCTGCCGCCGATTTTAGGATGCGCGGGTAGCGCCCTGCGGGGCGCGTCCGCGGCTGAGCAGGGCGTACAGCAGGATGGCGCCGAAGGTCGCGGTGCCGATGCCACCCAACGCGAAACCACCGAACTTGAGCGTGAAATCACCGGTGCCCAGGACCAGCGTGATCGCCGCCACCAGCAGGTTGCGGTTGTCGGAGAAGTCGACCCGGTTGTCGACCCAGATCTTCGCGCCCGCGACCGCGATCAGGCCGAACACCACGATGCTGACGCCCCCCATCACGGGCAGGGGAATGGCCTGGATCACCGCGCCGAACTTGGGCGAGAAGCCAAGCAACAGGGCAATCACCGCCGCCACCACGAACACCGCGGTGGAGTAGATCTTGGTGGCGGCCATCACGCCAATGTTCTCGGCGTAAGTCGTCACGCCGGTGCCACCGGCGGCGCCGCTGACCACAGTCGCGATGCCATCGCCGATGAAGGCCCGGCCCATGTACTGGTCGAGGTTGCGGCCGGTCATCGCCGTGACCGCCTTCAGGTGCCCGAGGTTTTCCGCCACCAGGATGATGGCCACGGGGGCGATCAGCAGCATCGCGCTGCCGTCGAACACCGGTGCGGTAAAGGCCGGCGCGCCGACCCACGCGGCAGCGGCGATGCCGGACAGGTCGATCGGCTTGCCCAGGTCCATTCCATTCGTCAGCACGGCGTAGATCAGCGTTGCGGCGATCAGGCCGACCAGGATCAGCAGGCGCTGCACCATCCCGCGCGTGAACACCGCGACCACGGCCACGCTGACGAACGTCACCGCCTGCATCCAGGAGTCGAAGTTGCTGGCCGCCATGTTCTTGATCGGGATGCCCGCGAGGTTCAGGCCGATCACGGCGACCACCGCTCCGGTCACCACCGGCGGCATCACCTTCTCGATCCAGGCCGTCCCGAGCGCCTGCACGACGGCGCCGATGGCGATGTAAACGACACCGCAGGCGATGATGCCGCCGAGCGCGACGGCGATGTTGACGTTGGGGCCTTTGCCCGCGTATGCGGTTGCGGCGATGACGACGCCGATAAAAGCGAAGCTGGAGCCAAGGTAGCTGGGCACTTTGCCGCCCGTGACCAGGAAGAAGATCAGCGTGCCGACGCCGCTCATCAGGATGGCGATGTTGGGATCGAACCCCATCAGGATCGGCGCCAGCACGGTGGCGCCGAACATCGCGATCACGTGCTGCACGCCCATGGCCGCCGTCTGTGGCCAGGGCAGGCGTTCATCGGGTGTGATCACCCCGCCCTGGCGCAGCACTTCGGGCGACCTTTCGGTCCAGTCGAACATTCCCATCTCTCGCTCCTCGTTGTTGGTGCCGCGATGCTATGAGCAATGCCAGTGGCGTGCAAGGCGGCGGATGCAGGGATTTCCGCGACGCGATGAGCCGGCACTGGCGTTATGCTTTTCCGCATGAGTCCACCCTATGTCCCCCAGATTCGCCGCTACCAGCACTGGCTGGGCGAGCAGCGCGGCCTGCAATTCGCCAACTACGACGCGCTCTGGCGCTGGTCGACGACCGAGCTGGACGCGTTCTGGCAAAGCATCTGGGACTATTTCGGGTTGCACTCGCCAACACCGCACCGGGCGGTGCTGGGCCAGCGCACCATGCCGGGCGCGAAGTGGTTCGCGGGTGCCCGGTTCAACTACGTGCACCAGGTGTTGCGGCACGTCGAAAAAGCTGGCGCTGCGGGCTTTCCGGCGCTGGTCAGCCGCAACGAACTGAACGAGCACGTCGAACTGGGCTGGCCGGAGTTGCGCCGGCAGGTCGCGTCGCTCGCCCTGCACCTGCGCGAACAGGGCGTGCAGCCGGGCGACCGGGTCGCCGCCTATCTGCCGAACATCAGCGAGGCCATCATCGGCTTTCTCGCGGTAGCGAGCATCGGCGGCGTCTGGAGCATCTGCGCACCCGACATGGGAACCAACGCAGTGCTCGACCGGTTCCGGCAGATCGAGCCCAAGGTGCTGATCGCCTGCGACAGCGTGCGCTACGGAGGGCACGACTTCGACCGGGTCGAGGTGGTTGCGCAATTGCGGCAGGCGCTGCCCAGCGTGCGCCACCTGATCATTCACCGCAATCCGGGGTCAGGTGGCGGGTCGCCTGGCGCGCTGGCGCCGGATGCGCTGTTCGAACAGACCACCGGCCGCAGTGCTGCTCAAACCCGGGACTTCGAGCCGCTGTGGCTGGCTTTCGACCATCCGCTGTGGATCGTCTATTCCAGCGGAACAACGGGCCTGCCCAAGCCGATCGTCCACGGCCACGGCGGCACCGTCATCGTGGCGCTGGCGCTGGCCAACCTGCAGAACGACATCGGCTGCAGCTACGAGGCCAACAGCTGGGGTGAGCGCTACCACTGGTACAGCTCCACCGGCTGGGTGATGTGGAACGCGCAGGTGGCGGGCCTGTTGCTCGGCACCACCTGCTGTATTTACGACGGCAATCCGGGCGGCTCGAAGGACAAGCCCGACTGGTCCACGCTGTGGCGCTTTGCCGCCGACCTGGGCGTCACGTTTTTCGGCGCCGGCGCCGCCTTCTTCGCCAACTGCATGAAGGCCGGAGTCGACCTCTCCGGCTGCGGTGACCTCACGCGGGTGCGGGCGCTTGGCACAACCGGCTCTCCGCTGTCGCCGGAAACGCAGCGCTGGGGGACCGAGCAGTTCCGCCAACTTCCGTCCGGGGCCGGGCGCGACGGGGACATCTGGTGGTGCAACATTTCGGGGGGCACCGACTTTGCGGGCGCCTTCATCGGCGGCAACCGCGAGCTGGCGCTGGTGCCCGGTGAAATGCAGTGCCGTCTGCTGGGCTGCGCCGTCGAAGCCTGGAACGAGCAGGGCCAGCCGGTCATCGGCGAGGTGGGCGAGCTGGTGTGCACCGAGCCAATCCCGTCGATGCCGCTTTACTTCTGGGGCGACGCAGGCAACCAACGCTACCTCTCGTCCTATTTCGACAGCTATCCCGGCGTCTGGCGCCATGGCGATTGGCTCAAGGTCACGGCTTCGGGCAGCTGCATCATCTACGGCCGCAGTGACGCCACCATCAACCGGCATGGCCTGCGCATGGGCACCAGCGAGTTGTACAGCGCGGTCGAAGCGCTGCCCGAGGTGCTGGACTCGATGGTGGTGGACCTGGAGTTCCTCGGCCGCGAGAGCTACATGCCGCTGTTCGTCGTGCTGCGGACGGGGCTCGTTCTGGAGGACGCGATCAAGAACAGGATCAACGACGCGATCAAGACGGCGCTGTCGCCCCGGTTCATTCCGAACGAGATCTTGCAGGTCGCCGAAGTGCCGCGCACCCTTTCCGGCAAGAAGCAGGAATTGCCGATCAAGAAGCTGCTGCTCGGGCAGCCGATCGACAAGGTGATCAACCGGGAAGCGATGGCCAACCCGGCCTGCCTCGACTGGTACGTCGCCTTCGCGCGCGAACGGACGGCGCGGGCGACCTGATCCGGGCCCGGCCCCCGCGTGCCCTTGCCGACTGGTCTACGATGACCCACCGTCCCAAAGGAGAGCAACGTGTTTCTGAAAAACTGCTGGTATGTGGCTGCCTGGGACCATGAACTGATCGACGGCGAGCTGCTGCCCCGCACCCTGCTCGGGGAACGCGTGCTGATGTACAAGGGCGAGAGCGGCAAGATCGTCGCGCTGATCGACCGCTGCTGCCACCGCGGCGCTCCGCTGTCGCTGGGCCGTCGCGAAGGCGACTGCCTCCGGTGCATGTACCACGGCCTCAAGTTCGACGCCACCGGCAAGTGCATCCAGATCCCGGGTCAGGACAACATCCCTGCAAAGCTGGGCGTGCGCAGCTATCCGGTGGTCGAGCGCGACCACCTGGTCTGGATCTGGATGGGCGAGGCCGACCTTGCCGATCCCGACGACATCATCGACTTCCCCTACCTGCGCGACCCGCAGTGGAAGGGCATTCCGGGCTACCTGCACTACGACGCCAACTATCTGCTGATCGTCGACAACCTGAGCGACTTCGCGCACCTGGCCTTCGTCCACACCAGGTCGCTGGGCGGTTCGGATGAGTATGCATACGTCACCAAGCCGCTGGTGATGGAGCGGCAGGAGCGGGGCTTTCGGGTCGAGCGCTGGCACATGAGCGCGGCGCCGCCGCCGTTCCACCGCAAGGTGATCCCCGGGGCCGAAAAGGACAGCAAGGTCGACCGCCGCAACATCGGCCATATGCATATCCCCGGCACGTTCTTTCTCGACACGCTGTTCTCGCCGGCCGGCACCGGCGCCGAGAAGGGCAAACTGGACGGCGCCCGCGAGTACCGCAACTGCCAGTTCATGACGCCGGAAACCGAGAAGACCACGCACCACTTCTGGATTTACCTGAACAATTACGAGGGCGAGGACCACAACATCTCGCGTTCGCTGCACCTGAGCCTGATCGAGGGCTTTATGGAGGACAAGCACATCATCGAGGCGCAGCAGC
>JANXVP010000294.1 GCA_025351615.1 Ramlibacter sp.
CGTGCCAGCCCGCGTCAGCCAGCTGCGGGCCGACTTTTCCCCAGGTGCGCGGGCTGTCGGGCCATCCATGGACCAGTACGATGCTGCGTGCCGCGCCCGGGTTCAGCTCGTCATAGCTGATGCGTAAAAGGCTGGTGTCGACTGTGGGCATGCCGCCATTCTTGCAGAGGGGAGCGCAAGGCGCAGGAGAATGTTTTGCCTGTTCCGTGCGGCGGGATGCCTGTGAGTTGAACTCACGACGCGTGGAGTTGATATCGCTTGTCCGCAGACGCCGTGCCTCGTAAGATGCCCCGAACGCCCGCCCGCGCGCGCTGCCAGATTTGATCCGGCGCGCAGGGCGGTGCCAGCAAGAGAGCCCTTCGGAGCAGCGATGCAAAACCAGCCCAGTGTGGCGATCGTCACCGGCAGCGCGGGCGGAATCGGCTCGGCCACCGCCCTCGCATTTGCCCAGCGCGGCCATCGGGTCGTGATCTGCGATCTCGACGGCGAGGCAGCGAAGGCGACAGCGGCGAAATTAACCGTGCAAGGCTTCGATGCAATGGACCTTCAGGTGGACGTCACCGACGAACGCAGCGTCGCGCTGCTCGTCGCAAGCGTGATGGAGCGGTGGGGCAGAGTGGACGTGCTCGTCAACAACGCGGGCGTCGAGAGCTCCCGCCCCTTCATGGAAATCAGCCTGGCCGATTACGAACGTGTGATGCGCGTGAACACGACAGGCACGTGGATTTGCTGCCAGGCCGTCGTGCCGGTGATGCAGCGCCAGGGCAGCGGCGCGATCGTCAACGTGAGCTCGGTGGCGGGCCAGCGCGGCGGCGGCCTCCTTGGCACTGCCGCGTATTCGACATCCAAGGGCGCGGTGATCGCGCTCACCAAGGCGCTGGCGCGCGAGTTCGCGAGGTCGGGCATTCGCGTGAATGCGGTGTCGCCCGCGCTGACCATGACAGAGCTGGCGCAGCGCCAACTCGACCGCGCTCCCTCCGGCATGCTTGAGAAGATTCACGCGTTGACGCCGATGGGGCGCAGCGCGCAGCCCTGCGAGATCGCCTCGGTGATCGCGTTCCTCGCGTCGGGCGAGGCTTCCTTCGTCACCGGCCACGTCTACAACGTGGACGGCGGCAGCGCGATGTAGGCGCGGGCGATGCCGAACGAAAACAACCGACTGGAGTTTCGCGCGCGCTACCGCGTCGAAAGCCCGCAGCCCCTCGCGGATGTCGCCGAGGTCATCGCGGGCGAGCAATCCAGCGGTACCTTCCTTTCCGTGCCCGGCGAGACTGAGGAGCTCAAGCTGCGTTCGCGCGCGCGCGTCGTGCGCATTGACGAACTGCCCGACGCGCCCAGCGCGTCGCTGCACAGCGCGTTCGTCACGCGCCGCGGCAAACCGTCAAGCTTTCACCGCGGCGAAATCGAGATTGCTTTCCCGGTGGCCAACGTGGGTGCGAATTTGTCGTCGCTGATGGCCACCGTCTGCGGCAACCTGTATGAGCTGGGCGAGGTCACCGGCCTTCGCGTGCTGGACGTGGACCTGCCCCCGGAATACGCGAAGCAGTTCGCCGGCCCGCGTTTCGGCGTGGAAGGCACGCGCGTCAAGGCCGGCGTGCATGGGCGGCCCCTGATCGGCACCATCATCAAGCCCAGCATCGGCCTCACGGCAGCGCAGACGGCAGAACTCGTCGACAGCCTTTGCGAGGCCGACATCGATTTCATCAAGGACGACGAGCTGATCGCCGACCCGCCGTATGCCCCTTTCGACCAGCGCCTGAAGGCGGTGATGCCTGTGCTGCAGCGCCACGCCGACCGGCTGGGCCGCATGCCGATGTATGCAATCAACATTTCCGGCAGCGTGGACGACATGCGCCGGCGGCACGACGACGTGCTTCGCGCGGGCGGCACCTGCGTGATGGCCAGCATCAACTGGGTCGGCTATTCGGCGATGGAAGACCTGCGCCGCCATTCGCAATTGCCGATCCATGGCCACCGCAACGGCTGGGGCGCGCTGACGCGTTGTCCCGAACTGGGGATGGATTTCATCGCCTACCAGAAGGTCTGGCGCCTCGCCGGCGTCGACCAGTTGCATGTGAACGGTCTGGGAAGCAAGTTCTGGGAGCCCGATGAATCGGTCGTCGCGTCGGCCAAGGCATGCCTGTCCCCCTGGGCCGGGCTCGGGCCGCTGATGCCGGTGTTCTCGTCGGGCCAGTGGGCTGGGCAGGCCCCGGAAATGTTCCGGCTGTTGGGCAGCATCGATGTCATGCACCTGGCCGGCGGGGGGATCATCGGCCACCCGCAGGGCCCTGCGGCCGGCGTGCGCAGCATGCGCGAAGGCTGGGAGGCCGCAGTCGCCGGCATCGCGCTTACGGACCATGCGCGCGATCGGCCTGCACTGGCCGCTGCCATCGAAACCTTCGGTGGGCGCGCATGACACGTTTGCGGCTTGCTTTCTACGGCGACGATTTCACCGGCTCGACCGATGCGCTGGAGGTACTGTCGTTCGCGGGCGTGCGCTGCGCGCTTTTCCTGCAGCCGCCGACGCCCGAAATGCTCTCGCGCTTCGACGGCCTGGAAGCCATCGGCGTGGCGGGCGACAGCCGGGCGATGACGCCCGATGAAATGGACGCCGCGCTGCCGGCGATCTTCGACGGGTTGGCCGCGCTCGCGCCGCCCATCCTCCATTACAAGGTGTGCTCCACTTTCGACAGTGGGCCTGCGATCGGCAGCATCGGGCGCGTGATGGAGATCGCGCGCCGCCGCTTCCCATACGCATGGATGCCCATCGTCGCGGGCACGCCGAACCTGGGCCGCTGGTGCTTGTTCGGCCACCTGTTCGCACGCTCCGGCACCGACGGCCGCGTGTACCGGATCGATCGCCACCCGATCATGAGCGTGCATCCCGTCACGCCGATGGACGAGAGCGACCTCGTACGCCATGTCGGCAAGCAGGGCGCGCTGAAAGTCGGCGTGCTGCCGTTCGACCGTTATGACGCGGGTCAGCCTGCCGTGGAAGAGCACTTGCGCACACTCGCCGCCGAAGGCGTGGACGCCGTGGTGCTCGACGCGGTCACCAGCGCGCACATGACGCAAGTGGGCGAGCTGCTCGAGCGCGAGGCACAGCATGCGAAGCTCCTGTTTATCGTCGGCTCCTCGGGCGTCGAGTACGCGTTGACCCAGCACTGGCGGGCGCACGAAGCAGCGCGAAGCCTGCCGGACTTCGACAGCTTCCGGCCCGCGAAGGCCGTGCTCGCGGTGTCCGGAAGCGCTTCGCGCCTTAGCGCACTCCAGGTCGATACTGCCGTGGAGGCAGGTTTCGTCGCGATCCCGGTGGACGCCGCGGCGCTCGTGGATGAAGACAGCCGCACGGACGCCGCGCACCGCCTCGTCGCCGCCGCGACCGAAGCCCTGCAGCGCGGCCACAGCGTGATCCTGCACACGGCACGCGGGCCGGACGATCCGCGGATCGCGGCAATGCTGCAACTGCTGCAATCCCGAGGCCACACAGCTCCCAGTGCGCGGCACGAAGGCGGGCGAAGCCTCGGAAAACAACTCGGGTACATCGTGCGTGACATCATGGATGCGGTCCCCGTACAGCGCCTGCTGCTTTCCGGCGGCGACATGTCCAGCCAGATCACGAAGGTGCTCGATCCCGACGCGCTGGTGATTTCGGCACGGCTGGCCCCGGGCGCGCCGCTGTGCCGGCTTGTCGCGCCGGGAAGAAAGCTCGATGGCATGGAAGTCGCTCTGAAGGGCGGGCAGATGAGCGGCGTGGATTTTTTCGAGCGCGCGCGTGCGGGCACGCAGCGCAAATGACAAAGGAACAGCCATGACCAGGAGCAAGCAATGAATAGTGCAGTGGCACGGGTGGCAGTCATCACCGGTGGTGCATCGGGAATCGGCGCCGCGATCGCGCGCAAGCTGGGCGGGCAGGGCATGGCCATCGTCGTGATGGATGTCGATGCCGCCGGGTCGCAGCGCACGGTTGCCGGACTCGGCGCCGCAGGCATCAAGGCGAAAGCGGTCGCCATCGATGTGACCTCGCAGCAGTCGGTCACCGACGCGTTCGAGCAAGTGCGGGAGAGCTTCGGCCGCTGCGACGTGCTGGTGAACTGCGCTGGCATCGCGAAGACCTTCCCCTTCCTCGAGTTCCCGCTGGACAACTGGCAAAAGACGATGGACATCAACCTCACGGGCTCGCTGCTGTGCGCGCAGCACGCGGGCCGGATGATGGTGGCGCAGCGCTGGGGCCGCATCGTGAACATCGCATCGGTCGCCGGCATGCGCGCGGTCGGCACCGGTCGCACGGCCTACGGCACGTCGAAGGCGGCCCTCATCGCACTCACGCGGCAGATGGCCGTCGAGCTCGCCGAACATGGCGTAACAGCCAACGCCGTTTGCCCCGGCCCCGTCGACACGCCCATGACGCAAGTGCTGCACAGCGACAAGTTTCGCGGCGAGTACACCCGGGCGATCCCGATGAACCGCTACGGAAGCATCGATGAAGTTGCCGCCGTCGCCGCCTTCCTCGCATCGGAAGATGCCTCCTACGTCACCGGCATCGCCATGCCGGTGGATGGCGGCTTCCTCGCCGCCGGCGCCCGCCCCGACTTACCCGCATCCACAACAGAGGACACGTGGAACTGTCCTCTCGACGGGTGCGTCAGGCCAACAGGCCGTACAGCGCGGCGAACACGCCGAAGCTGCTTGTCAGGGCGATCAATCCGCCAGCAACCCATGCGTACCAGCCAGACAGGCGATACGGACCGGTCAGTGCCTTGCGGGCCAGCAGGAACAGGAAGCCGAGCACGACCGGCAAGAGCAATGCGTTCATGACCTGCACCGCAACGGACAGTTTCACCAGGTCAGCGCCAGAGGTGACAAGCACGCCGCCGGCAATCAGGATGAGCGTAAACACGCCGTAGAACCAGGGCGCCTCGCGGGGATGGAGTTCCAGGGACCGCTTGTAGCCGGCGACTTCTCCCAGTCCCCACGCAGCGGTCAGGCAAACGACAACGGTGGCCACCAGCGCAGCGCCGGTCAGGCCCAACGCAAAAACCAGGCGACCGACCGCGTAACCCAGCGAAGGGGTCAGCGCAGTGGCGATCTGGGGAACGCTGTCGAGTTTCGTTCCCGACACACCGTCGCTGAAAACGGCGGCAGTTGAAATCAGCACCGCTGCCATGATGAGCTGGGTGATCACGGCGCCGACCGCCGTGTCGACGCGGGCCATCCGGAGGTGGCTCAGATTGAGTCCCTTGTCGATCACTGCCGACTGCTGATAAAAGACCATCCACGGCATGATCACGGCGCCAATATTGGCGGCCGCCAGGTACAGGAATTGAGGGTCCTTCAGCGGTGCGTCGAAGAATTGCAGCGCGACGTGCTGGACGTTGGGGCCCGCCCGCCAGGCCACAAAGACGAAGGCCAGTTCGAACAGCCCGAATGCGATCGCCACCCGCTCCACCGAGCGGTACGAGCCGGTGAACACCATGAACAGGATCCCGGCGATCACGAAGGCGATCGTCCCTGCGACCGGGAGTCCGAACATCTGGGCCACGCCGGCGATGCCACTCAACTGCGTCAGCAGTGCACCGACGCATGCAACGCACAGTGTGCCCACCGAGACCCACGCCCAGCCCCGGCCGAAGGTTTCGCGAATCAGCTCGCCGTGACCGCGTTGCGTCGCCAGACCCAGCCGCACGGTCAGTTCCTGGACCACGAACAGGATGGGGATGAGAATGAGCTGAAGGATCAGGAGCCGGTAACCCCACTGTGCTCCGCTCTGGGCCGCGGTGATGATGCTGCCTGCATCCGTATCCGCCAGCATGACCACCAAGCCGGGACCCAGGACTGCCAGGAGCTGCCTGACCCGCCGCGCATCTGGTGTGCCGGGCAGCGATGAAATGACCGGTTGAAGCATGGGACTAATGTAAATGATAATCAGTCGCAATAATAGGTCTGCGGGTGTCACAACGGCGACCGGCAAGTTGCTGGCGAATCCGAACCGCAGCATTCGCCACTTGGAGGAAGTTTCTTTAGAGCGCTCTGCAAACGATGGCATCACCGAAACCACGGCCCGTGTCTACTACAGGGTGTGGGAGATGGCGTGTTTCGGCGGCTTCCTGATGGGCCGCGCGCGCTTGCGCAAAGCATGGCGCGCGAGCTCTGGCCGAAAGGCATTCATGTGGCCCATCCGGTGGTCGACGGCGCCATCGACCGTCAGTCACTGAGCGTGAGCCGGCGAGCGCGGAGCGCGCGGTCAACGCCGTCCGGGGCTGGGCCGTTCTAAAGGCTGGCTCAACCATCGCAAGCGCTATGCCCCTCATTACACGCCGTTCCTTGTTTTCTGCTTTGGCGGCATTGGGCTGGCTTGGCAGCTCGCGCCGAGGCATGGCGCAGGTCGGCTCGGGAGGGACTGGCATCAGCCCGTCGGTCACGATCGGCAAGGCGGATGTGGTGTCCGGCCCGGTCACCTTGCGCAGGCCCGGCCAGCCGTCCTTTCCATTGGAGAACGGCGGCAACCTGGCGCAAGGTGATCAGATCGATACCGCCGATGGCGCCGAAGCCCATCTTGTTTTCGACGATGGCGGCTACCTCGCCGTACGGGCCAACTCCAGTGTCAGGATCGATCGGTACGTTGTGAGCGGCGACGTCACCGACGTCGCCGCTCTCACCCTGCTCAAGGGAGCGCTGCGGTCTGTGACCGGCTGGATCGGCAAGCTCGACCCGGCACGCTATCGCATCCAGGCGGGCAGCGCCACGATCGGCGTCCGCGGCACCGACCATGAGGTGGTTCTGGTGCGTCTCCAGGACGGCTTCGCTGATGCGGAGCCGGGCGTTCACAACCGGGTCAACGAAGGGACCACGCTGCTGCGCAATGCTGGCGGCACCCTGGCTGTGGGCCAGGGCAGTGCGGCATACGCGGTGCGAGGGGCCGCTCCCGCGCCGCACGCCTTTGTCCCGGCATTCTTCAACCGATTGCGCACTGCGCAGGACGTCCGGGTCGAGAACCACGCGCGCACCATCCAGCAGCACATTGAAAGCGGCCTGCGGCAACGCGGAAAATTGGATGCGAACGAGCGCTTCGACCAGTACCGCGAACGGGTGCAGGGCCGGCGCGGTCAGCGTGCGCAGCAAAGAGCCCTTCAGCCCGGGCGCGATTCGACAGCCCAGGCGCCGGGCCAGAACAGCCGTGAGCAGCGGGCCGCGGCACGGCAACAGCGTCGCCGCGAACCGATGCTGCGAGGCGAAACCAACAAGCGCTAACGGCCCGGGCGATACAAAATCTTACGTTGATGCGGTCAGCCACAGCGTCCAGACGGCCGTTGTGTAGATAATGGGAAAATAACCCATTCACTGGCCAACCGGCACTTTCGCCGGCGTCAGCGTCACCCTCTTGAGGAGCAATCCATGTCGACACGTTCACCCCAGATTCTGGCCCTGCTGACCCTGGCGATTGCGCTTGGCGCCGCTGCCGTTCCCGTGCTTTCGCATGCTGCCGACAGCGACAGCGCGTTCGCGAAGAAGCATCCCCGCCGCGAGCAGGTCAACGAGCGTCTGGCCAACCAGAACAAACGGATCAACAAGGAAGTGGCCGAGGGCGATTTGACCCGGGCACAGGCGGCCAAGCTGCACCGCGAGGACCGCAAGATCGGTCGCGAGGAGCGCCTGATGGCCTCGCAGAACGGCGGTCACATCACCAAGCCGGAACAGCGCGTCCTGAACCAGCAGGAAAATGCCGTCAGCCGCCAGATCGGCAAATAAGCGGCCGGTCCGAGCCGGCGTTCGGGGCCGGATTCAACGCGGGGCTGAAAAGGGAGGGACGACCCTCCCTTTTTCTATTGCGGCGCAACTGCCTGACTTCATGGGAAACTATCCCTTGAGGCCAGACACCTGTCCTGTCCAGATTCCAGTCCCATGAAAAAAGCCGCTGCAGATATCTTGCTTGAACAATCCGGAGCCCTGCTGCTGCCGTGGATTCAGGCGCTTGTCCGGCACGGCGTGACGTATCCGCAGCTCGCCGCCCAGCTGAAGGAGGTTTTTTTCGACGCTGCGGTCGGTGAACTGCAGGCGGCAGGCCAGCGCCAGACCGATTCCGCGCTGAGCGTCCTGTCGGGGCTACATCGCAAGGACGTCCGGGCGTTCAGTTCGGCCACGCCAAGGCCTGCCGCAGCTACGGTACCGCTGTCTTCCCAGATCGTCACCCGCTGGCTGTCCGATCCCCGCTACCGGGACAAGCGCAACAAGGCCCGGGACCTGCTTCGCAACGGGTCGGCCGACTCCTTCGAGGCGCTTGCGATATCGGTCTCGACTGACGTGCATCCCCGCACAGCCCTCGAAGAACTGATCCGGCTGGGCGTTGTCACCCTGCAGGGCGATCGGGTCTGCATGAATGGCGCCGCTTTCGTCCCGAAGCAGGGATTTGCCGAACTGGTGGCTTTGCTGACCCAGAACGTGGCCGACCATCTGGCGGCCGGCGCACTCAATCTCGATGCCGAAGATTCGCGCCGGTTTCTGGAGCAGAGCGTCTTTGCCGAAAGCCTGACCGCCGAATCGGCCCGGCACCTTGGCGAACTGGCTCGCGACATCTGGGCGGGGGCGTTCGAGCGGATGGTCACGCAGGCCACCGTGCGTGTCGCAGAAGACAAAGGCATGCCGGACTCCGGGCACCGCATCCGCTTCGGTGTCTTTTTTTATTCGGACACCGGTGCGGAGCCGGGCGGCGATTTCCTGCCACGTCCGGCGCTGCCGCCGCTGCTCGCGGATGAAATCCACGAATGAGGCGAGGCGGCTGCGATAAGCGCGTCCGCCGCCTCGTTTCATCTGCCGTTCACTTTTGGCTTCCATTCGCTGAACAGTTTAGATCACTGTGCCTGACCAGCGTTAGCGAGTAACCGGAGAGTAGGTGCGAATAGTTAAGGAGTTATGG
>JANXVP010000529.1 GCA_025351615.1 Ramlibacter sp.
CTTTTCGCGTCACCTGGCAAAGCTGCTGGTGGCCGCCACATTGGCGACGGGGATCTCCCCGGCTTCGGCTTTTCTGGTCGCGATCACGCCAGGCGCGCGCGCGATTTACCTCCAGGTAGGAACCGGCACATTCACCGGCACTTACAGTTCCGGGGGCACGCCGGGAAACAACTCCACCATCAACAAGGTTTCGGTGACGGTACCCGCGGCGGCACTCGGAACCGGGAGCCGGGCCATGACCAGCGATAGCGCGGTGAGCAACAGTCCGTACGACAATTTTGCATTCTGCACTGCGCCGGCGCAGGTCTACATCGGCGGTTTCTACCGGATTCCTGGCTCTGTGGGTAACGCTGCCCTGACCGTCACCACGCCTGCGAAGTTGTTCAACGCGACGGCCGACACCATCGACTTTTCATCCATTTCGTGGGTAAGCACCGGCAACGGCGACGCGACGACAACCATTCCAGCCGGCTCGTTTACCGGACCGTCGCTGAATTTATTGAGCGTGGCCCCCAATTTCTGGTTCGAGAGCTGCATGGCCTTTTCTTATGCCAACGCCCAGGCCGTCGCGGCCGGGACATTCAGTGGCCGTGCAACCTACACGCTGACCGCCCCGTGACCTGGTTTCCATTCCCGTGCCGCGCAAACCTGGTTCGCTTCGGCCTGCGTTGCGCGGCAGCCGCCCTGCTGGCATGGAGCGCCGGGCCTCAAGCCAGCGCGGCGACCTTCCGGATCGACGAGACCGGCACTGTCGTCAATGCAGCGGTCCTCAACATGCGCTGGCATCAGCTGGTCCCCGGCCGATCCTCCGACAATACGGTCGAAGGTACTGTGCGGGTGGACGTCCGGCTGAATCTTGCGCCATGGATCAACAAGCCGGCGCGCATCTACATGGTGCTCGCGCCTGTCAGCGGCGAGCGCGTCAAGGCGCGCTGGACGACCCAGGGTCGCTTGTTGCCTGGGTCGCTCTCCAGTGGCGACCGGACGCTCGTTTTTGAAGGACCTGCCGGGCCAGCCGTCTGGAACGAGTCCATCCTGCTCACACTTGAAACCGATGGCCAGCGGCTGGTCCAGCTGCAGACATTGAACTTTTATTTTGAGATCGAGGTGTCCCCTTGAGTCTTGGCACCCTCCGTTGGATCCAGCATGCCGCAATTGCGTGGGCCTTGTGTTGCGCCGTGACGCCACTGCATGCCGACTTTTCTTTCGCGATTTCGCCCCCACGCTTCGAGCTTGTGGCCAAGCCAGGAGAGCGCTTGCGCCAGACCATCGAAATCACGAACGTGTCCGCCAACGCCGCATCGCTTATGGTGAGGACATCCGATTGGCAGTTCCGGACCGACGAAACGGTCGTTTTCAGCGACGAGATTCAGCCTGGAAGCTGCCGGCCCTGGTTCTCGATCGAGCGCCGTGAATTGGTGGTTCCGTCGCGAGCGCCTTATCGTTTCCGTTTCGAAGTCGCGCCCCCAGCCGACCAGCCGCCGGTCGAGTGCCGGGTTTCCATCATGTTTGAGGGCAAAGACGCCACTTTCGCCGGCGAGGCTGCGTCTGTTCCGATCGGAGCCAGGGTCGGGGTGATCGTCTACGTCGCCGTTGGCGACGTCGCCCCCGAGCTGAGTTTCAAGGGCGCCAGGGTTGAAGAGCGCAATGGCCAGCCGGTCGCCGTGATCGACGTCCAGAACACCGGGACAGCGCACGGGCGCCTGGACGGCTTCCTCACCGGAACGGACGCCCGGGGGCAGATCCTCGACGTCACTTCTGCGAGCACCCCGATTCTGCCAGGGGAGACCCGTGCAATCGCCTTGAGCGTGGCCAAGCAGGGCGATCCGGGCGCACCCGTCCAGGCGGTGTTTCCTCTTGTCGTCAAAGGGAAACTCGAGTGGGGCAAAAGCAGGGCCACCGAACTGGACCTGCGCTTTACCCGATGAGTTTCGGTCCGCAACTGGTGGTCGGGGCATGTTGTCTGGCCCTCGGCCTTCCGGTTGCAGCCGACGCCTACGTGGACCGGGTTCTGGATGACGGTCCACAGCCGACGCTGGTCCTGGAAAGAGAAATGGGCCGCGCATCGGGATGGCCGCGCGGCTGGCGCATGGAGGCGAATGTCGCCAATGACAGCGGTGCGCAAAGCGTCCGGTCCCAGGGTCTTTCGCTGTCGGGCTACGTGGACACCCCTGATTACGGCGGCTTGTCCCTGAGCGCGACGCTGAGCACCACCCAGCAACAGGGCGATCGCGCGGACGGCCGCGTGGCCACAGCTCGGCTCTGGCGGTTCGACCAGCGCGCGTTGCCCCTTGACGGCGGCTGGCTGGCCAACCACAGCGCCGGAGACCTGTCGGTGTTGCAGGCGCCGATGGCACGTGGCTTCGGCAGGATCGGGCTTCCAGCATCGCCGCTGGAAGGACTGACCGCGGAATACGCGCACGGCAGCGACACGATCCTGAACGCTTCACTCGGACGGCCGGGCGTTTACTCTGGCCTGGGCGTCAATGGCTTCAACCCGGCGCGCGGAATTCTCAGCAGTTTCGGCGGGCAACGCAGCGTGTCCGGGCTGGATGGAACCTCTGCGGTTGCGCTCCAGTTTTCAGACGCCCGCCGCATTGCCGACGGCTCCAATCCCGGGCTCGATCAGAACGTTCGCGGACTCTGGTCGGCGTGGCGCTGGGAAGGGCAGGCGCCGTGGTCGACCGGCATCACGCCGGGAGCGTTGCCGGTCTGGCAACGTGCCGGCGGCGTGCAGGTGCAGGTGAATGCGATGGGGACCCGCACCGATGGCGATGCACTCGCCGGCGCGGCTCCGCCGGACCATGGATTTGGCACCTGGATGGATGCCCAGTGGCGCAGCCGCTGGCTGCAGCAGGCCGCGGGTGTCTTCTACCTGCAGCCCCGTTTGCGGTGGGGAACCTACAACGCCATCTCCGATTTGCGCGGGCTCTATTGGCGAGGCGACTTCACAACACGCCAGTGGCAATTGTCCGGTTCATCTGAATGGACCGACAGCGTCAGCGGCGCGACCGGTCCCACCGTCTTCGCCAATCTCACCGGCCGGTACCGGCTCGACACGCACAATACCGCACTGGCAGCCGCGTCGGTCCGCCGAGTCAGCGCTCCCGGCGAATCCATGCAGATCGGCTGGGAGCACACGTCCGAATGGGGCCAGACGCAGTGGCTTGCCGATGTCTTGAGGGCGCAAGCACGCCGGTCGGTGCGGGTGGGAATCGATCAGAGCTTCATCCTCGCCTCGAACAGCTCGGTCGCAATTTCGGCTGGCCTGCTGCAGGCCAATGACGCTGGTACGTCGTCAAGTCTGTTCAGTTGGGGCCTGACTGGAAGCGTGCGTCCCTGGTCCTCCGTGTCGCTGGACGCCAACTTGCGCACGGCGCGGGGCGGGGGGACCCACCAGGTGAACGGCAATGTGGGAGTCAGCTGGAACATTGACAGCAACTGGACCCTGCTGGCCCAGCTGAGCAGCGCCTACGGCGAGGACCCGCTGAACAACGTTCTGGTATCCCCCCTCACCCAGGCTGCCAGCCAGGTTGTCCCCACCGGGTTTTCTGCACGGCGGGTCCAGCTCACCGTGCGCTACGAGGACCGGGCCGGTCAGGCCCTGGCCCCGATCGGCGGTCCCCCGGGCACCGGAGCCGGAGGGATCAGCGGGTACGTGTTCTTCGACGCCAACAACAACGGCAGGCGAGACGCCTCGGAGTCCGGGGTTCCGGACGTCGCCATCCGGCTCGACGATCGCTACATTACCCGTACCGACGCACAAGGGCGGTACGTGTTTCCCGCAGTCGCCGCCGGCGCCCACCGACT
>JANXVP010000406.1 GCA_025351615.1 Ramlibacter sp.
GGCCCGTCATCCCCATGCAGGCGAGGGGCCGCCCCGTCATCCCCGCGAAGGCGGGGATCCACCCCGTCATCCCCGCGCAGGCGGGGATCCAGAGCGTCCGGCTTGAATACCCTGGATTTCCGCCTTCGCGGGAATGACGAAGTTCTCGCGAAAATGACGAAGTTCTCGCAGGAATGACGAAGTGATTGTCGTCCCAATAGACGGGGTCAGGTCTGGCGTCCCTTCTTGATCGATTTCTGTTTGGGCGCCTTGGCGCGCCGGACCTGGCCGCCGGGCGTCAGGCGCTGGTTGCCCAGCACCCGCAGGGTCTTCACCTCGGGCCGCTGGCCGCCCCGCTTGCTGTACTTGAGCACCTTGAATTCGCGCGGTCCCGCCATCCGGTCTTCGTCCGGGTCGCCCGGCGCTTTCGCCTTGGGCGGCTTCGGACGCCACAGCACCAGCAGCTTGCCGATGTGCTGGATCGGTGCGGCCCCCAGGTCCTCGGCCAGCGACTGGTACATGGCCTCGCGCGCGGGCCGGTCGTCGCCCAGCACACGGATCTTGAGCAGGCCGTGGGCATTGAGCGCGGCGTCGATTTCCTTGCGCACCGAAGGCGTCAACCCATCGTTGCCGATCATGACGACGGGGTCGAGGTGATGGGCGTCGGCGCGGTGCACCTTGCGCTGCTGCACGGTCAGTTGAATTTGGGGCATGGGCCGATTATCCCGCGCTGGTCCAGAATCAAGGCCCGATGAAGATCAAAACCAAAAGCAAGAAGGTCAACCGCGCCTGGCTGAACGACCACGTCAACGATCCGTACGTGAAGCTGGCGCAAAAAGAGGGCTACCGGGCTCGCGCCGCGTTCAAGCTCAAGGAGATCGACGAAACGCTGGGATTGGTCAAGCCCGGGCAGCTGGTCGTCGACCTGGGTTCCGCGCCCGGCGCGTGGAGCCAGTACCTCAGGCGCAAGCTGTCGCCACGGGGGGCCGCGGCTGGGGAGCTCAACGGCACGATCCTCGCGCTGGACATCCTGCCCATGGATCCGGTCGAGGGGGTCCAGTTTCTGCAAGGTGATTTCCGGCAGCCGGAGCTGCTCGCCAGGCTGGAGGCGCTGCTGGCCGGGCGCCAGGCCGATGTGGTGGTCTCAGACATGGCCCCCAACCTGTCGGGCGTCGCGTCGGCTGACGCCGCGCGGGTCGCCGAGTTGGTGGAACTTGCGCTGGATTTTTCGCTCAAGCACATGAAGCCCCAGGGCGCGCTGGTCGTGAAGCTGTTCCATGGCGGCGGCTACAGTCAGCTTGTCAAGCACTTCAAGGAAACGTTCAAGGTGGTGAAACCGATCAAGCCCAAAGCTTCGCGCGCCAAGTCGTCTGAAACTTTCCTTGTGGGCATTGGTCTGCAGGCTCAGAAGTAAAGGCTGTGACATTCGTCGCAATGCCCGCGCGGTGCTTGTGGATGCGTCGCGCAAATACATCATTGCATAGCTTGAAACGCCTAGAATGAGGCGCAAGTTAGTTCGAGTACCTCCCGGAGACAACGTTGAACAATCAGTGGTTTTCCAAAATTGCCGTCTGGCTGGTGATCGCACTCGTGCTTTTCACCGTCTTCAAGCAGTTCGACACCCGCGGCGCGGCCGGTGCGAGCGTGATGGGCTATTCCGATTTCCTCGAAGAAGTGCGCGGCAAGCGGATCAAGAACGCGATCATCCAGGAAGGGCAGGGCGGCACCGAGATCATTGCCGTCACCAACGACGACCGCAAGGTCCGCACCACCGCCACCTACCTGGATCGCGGGCTGGTCGGCGACCTGATCAACAGCGGCGTCAAGTTCGACGTCAAGCCGCGCGAGGAAGGTTCGCTCCTGATGACCCTGCTGGTCAGCTGGGGCCCGATGCTGCTGCTGATCGGCGTCTGGATCTATTTCATGCGCCAAATGCAGGGCGGCGGCAAGGGCGGAGCCTTCAGCTTCGGCAAAAGCAAGGCCCGCATGCTCGACGAGAACAACAACACCGTCACCTTCGCGGACGTGGCGGGTTGCGACGAAGCCAAGGAAGAAGTGAAGGAAGTCGTCGACTTCCTGAAAGATCCGCAGAAATTCCAGAAGCTTGGCGGCAGGATCCCACGCGGCCTGCTGCTGGTCGGCCCTCCGGGAACCGGCAAGACGCTGCTGGCCAAGGGCATCGCCGGCGAGGCCAAGGTGCCGTTCTTCTCGATCTCCGGCTCCGACTTCGTCGAGATGTTCGTCGGCGTGGGCGCGGCCCGGGTGCGCGACATGTTCGAGAACGCCAAGAAGAACGCGCCCTGCATCATCTTCATCGATGAAATCGACGCGGTCGGCCGCCAGCGTGGAGCTGGCCTGGGCGGCGGCAACGACGAGCGCGAACAGACCCTGAACCAGATGCTGGTCGAGATGGACGGTTTCGAGACCAACCTTGGCGTGATCGTGGTGGCAGCCACCAATCGCCCCGACATCCTGGACGCCGCGTTGCTGCGCCCGGGACGCTTCGACCGCCAGGTCTACGTGCAACTGCCGGACATCCGCGGCCGCGAGCAGATCCTGAACGTCCACATGCGCAAGATTCCGATCGGCCAGGATGTGGCCCCCGGCATCATCGCCCGCGGTACGCCCGGCATGTCCGGCGCCGACTTGGCCAACCTGTGCAACGAAGCAGCCCTGATGGCCGCCCGTCGCAACGCGCGCGTGGTCGAGATGCAGGACTTCGAAAAGGCCAAGGACAAAATCTTCATGGGGCCCGAGCGCAAGAGCATGGTGATGCCCGAGGAAGAGCGCCGGAACACGGCCTACCACGAGTCCGGCCATGCCATCCTGGGCAAGCTGCTGCCCAAGTGCGACCCGGTGCACAAAGTCACCATCATCCCGCGCGGCCGCGCGCTGGGCGTGACGATGAGCCTTCCCGCTCAGGACCGCTACAGCTACGACAGCGAGTACATGTTGAACCAGATCAGCATGTTGTTCGGCGGCCGCATCGCCGAAGAAGTGTTCATGAACCAGATGACCACCGGCGCTTCCAACGACTTCGAGCGCGCCACCACGCTGGCCCGCGACATGGTGATGCGTTACGGCATGACCGACGCCTTGGGCCCGATGGTCTACGCCGAGAACGAGGGCGAGGTATTCCTGGGCCGCTCGGTGACCAAGACCACCAACATGAGCGAGCAGACGATGCAGAAGGTGGACGCCGAAGTGCGCCGCATCATCGACCAGCAGTATTCGCTAGCCCGCAGGCTGATCGAGGACAACAAGGACAAGATGCACGCGATGGCGAAAGCGCTGCTCGAATGGGAAACCATCGACAGCGAGCAGCTCGACGACATCATGGCCGGCAAGGAGCCGCGCCCGCCCAAGGACTGGACGCCGCGCACGCCCCCGTCGGGCAGCGGCGGCGCCTCGGGCGGATCGCCTGTGACGGAGCCGGCGCCCAGCGTCGCCTGAGCGCGCGAGAGCGCCGTCAAAAAGGGACCGTCGTGGTCCCTTTTTCATGTCCGGCTGCCGCAAAATCGCTCCATGCATTGGCAAACGACGCGATTCTCGATCGACCTGGCGCGGCCCCAGGTGATGGGCATCGTGAATGTCACCCCGGACTCGTTTTCCGACGGCGGCCGGTATTCCAGTACCCGTGCCGCCCTGGCCCACTGCGAACAGTTGCTGGCCGAAGGTGCGGACATTCTTGACCTGGGGGGTGAGTCCAGCCGCCCTGGCTCACCGCCGGTGCCGCTGGACGAAGAGCTCGCCCGGGTCCTGCCGGTGCTGCGGGACGCGGTCAAGCTGGGCGTTCCGATTTCCGTGGACACGTCCAAGCCTCAGGTCATGCGCGCGGCGCTGGCCGAAGGCGCGGACATCGTCAACGACATCTGGGCGCTGCGGCAGCCCGGCGCGATGGATGCCGTCGCCGCGCACCGCAGTTGCGGCGTCTGCCTAATGCACATGCACGGCGAACCGCGGACCATGCAGAGCTTGCCGATGCAGGGAGACGCGGTGCCGCAGGTGCTGTCCTTCCTTCAGGACAGAAGTGCGGCGCTGCTTGCGCTGGGCGTGGAGCCCGCACGGATTGTGTGGGACGCAGGGATCGGCTTCGGCAAGACGGTCGAGCAGAACTTCGCGCTGCTGGCGCGACAGAGCGAATTGCTGACGGGCGGCTATCCGCTGCTGGCAGCGTGGTCGCGCAAGTCATCGCTGGGAACCGTGACCGGCCTGCCGGTCGGAGAACGGCTGGTCCCCAGCATCGCGGCGGCACTGCTCGCGGTGGAGCGTGGCGCGCGCATCGTGCGGGTGCACGATGTCAGGCAGACGGCGGCGGCACTGAAAGTGCGTGCCGCTACAATTTTTGAAGCACAGCAGCCAGGAAACGGCAATCCACCATGAGCAGGACTTACTTCGGCACCGACGGCATTCGCGGCACGGTCGGCCAGCCCCCCATCACCCCGGACTTTGTCCTGAAGCTGGCGCATGCGGTCGGCCGGGTGCTCAAGAAAACCATCGAACGGCCCACCGTGCTGATCGGCAAGGACACCCGCATCTCCGGCTACATGCTGGAGAGCGCGCTCGAGTCAGGCTTCAACTCGGCCGGTGTGGATGTCGTGCTGCTCGGCCCATTGCCGACGCCGGGCGTCGCTTACCTGACGCGATCCCAGCGGGCTGACCTGGGCGTGGTGATCAGCGCCAGCCACAATCCGTTCCAGGACAACGGCATCAAGTTCTTCAGTGCCCAGGGCACCAAGCTGTCGGACCACTGGGAGCGCGAAGTGGAGGCCGAACTGGAGAAGCCGCCGGTCTGGGCCGACTCGCCGAACCTGGGCAAGGCCCGGCGGCTGGACGATGCCTCCGGCCGCTACATCGAGTTCTGCAAGAGCACGTTCGCCCAGAACCTGACCTTGAAGGGCGTCAGCATGGTCATCGACGCTGCCCATGGCGCCGCCTACCACATCGCGCCGAAGGTGTTCCACGAGCTGGGAGCGGAGATCGCGTGCATCGGCTGTTCGCCCGACGGCCTGAACATCAACGACCACATCGGCGCGACCCATCCGCAGACCCTGGTCGACACCGTGAAGATGCACATGGCTGACATCGGGGTGGCGCTGGACGGCGACGCCGATCGGCTGCAGATCGTCGACGCGTCGGGACGCCTGTACAACGGCGACGAACTGCTGTACCTGATGGTCAGCGAGCGGCTGGATCGCGGCGAAAAGGTGCCCGGGGCGGTCGGCACGCTGATGACCAACATGGCGGTGGAGCTGGCGCTGCGCGAGCGCGGAGTCGAATTCGTGCGCGCCAAGGTGGGTGACCGCTATGTGCTGGAAGAGCTGGAGAAGCGCGGCTGGCTGCTCGGTGGCGAAGGCTCGGGGCATCTGCTCGCGCTCGACAAGCACACCACCGGCGACGGCCTGATCAGCGCGCTGCAGGTGCTGCAGGCCATGGTGCGCAGCGGCAAGTCGCTGTCGCAGCTGTTGAAGAATGTGACGCTGTTCCCGCAGATCCTGATCAACGTGAAGCTCAGTCCGGGCCAGGACCTGAAGAACAACACCCAGCTTGCCGGCGAGAGCGAACGGGTCGAGGCGGAGCTTGCCGGCTCAGGCCGGATCCTGATCCGGCCCAGCGGCACCGAACCGGTGGTGCGCGTGATGGTCGAGGCCCGCGATGCGAAGCAGGCGCGCAGCAGTGCCGAGCGGCTGGCGCAGGCGGTGCGGGCCGGGTGAGCGCGCGGGCAGAGGCGCCGCGCGTGCTGGCGGTGCACCGCAGCAGCAGCCACAGCTTCAGCAAATTTGCCGAGGAGGCCATCTCCCTGCTACCCGGGCTGGGTGTGCAGGGCGACGCGCATGCGGGGACCACGGTCAAGCACCGCTCACGGGTGGCGCAAGACGCCAGCCAGCCGAACCTGCGGCAGGTGCATCTCCTGCATGCCGAACTGTTCGATGAGGTGATGGCTGCCGGCTTCGCGGTCTGGCCGGGCGACCTGGGCGAGAACATCACCACCCGCGGCGTCGACCTGCTGGGGCTCGCGACCGGGACGCGGCTGTACCTGGGCGCAGCCGCGGTCGTCGAACTGACGGGCCTGCGCAATCCGTGTTCGCAGATCGACCGGTTCGAGCGAGGCCTGATGGCGGCGGTGCTGGCACGTGATCCGCAGGGCAGGCTGATCCGCAAGAGCGGCGTCATGGCGGTGGTGGTGGCGGCTGGCGAGGTGCAGGCCGGCGATCCGATCCGGATCGAGCCGCCGGCCGGCGATCTGCGGCAACTTGCGCCGGTCTGAGCCGGCATCCAGCCTTTTCCGTGACAAATTTGGCAATCGCGGTGCTGCGGTCCATGCTGGTTGTCAGGAGACGAGCCGCTCGTCGTGCCAAAGAGACAGATCGTCCCGTCCCTCTGGGCCTCCCGCCCTGGCAGGCCTAAAGTGTTCCCATGGACGACGGCAAGCCCCTGCATCCCTGCCTGCCCTGGCTGGCCGCGCTAGCCGCGCTAGCCGCGCTTGGGGCGCTGCCCGCGCAGGCGCAGGACCGGGGACTGGCGTCGCCCTTCAACTGGCCCAGGTCGCCGGCGCTGGAGGTGTCGCAGACCCGCGCCTCCTGGGACCCCTCGTTCAAATGGGGACAGGTGCGGCTGATGCCTTCCTTGCAAGTCACGCCGGGGGGCTTCTGGGGCGGGGGGGTGTCCCTGGACGCCGGCGGACGCTGGTTCGGCGGTCTCCGCCTGGGACTCAATACCCAGCGCCGCGACGCAGACGCTCCAGTCACCAGTGAAGCCATCCTGCTGTCGGGCGGTTACCGCTTGGGCGCCCAGCAATCGGTCAGCCTGCAGCTGGTGCGCGACCGCCGCGAAAGTCTGGGCCTCGCGGTGAGCTACGACTGGCCAAGCTACTACCTGCGGCTGGGGTGGGACAAGACCCGTATCCTGCCCCAGGACACGGTGCGCCTGTCGGCGGGCGTGCGCTTCTAGCCGGTCCGGCGCGCCAGGGTCGCCGCCGCGGCCCGCTTCAGTCCATCAGGTCGTTGTAGCCCTTGCGGTCGTAGTCCTTGGTGCGCTGCCAGGGAATTTCTTTCGCCGCCCCGGTCCTGTTCGCCAGAAGCGACTTCTGATTCAGCCCGTTGGACGACATGGTCAGGACTTGTCGGGGATAGTTCAAACCCTCGTCCCACAGCACCTGGACCACGCCATCCGGGCGTCGGCTTTCATACCATCGGGCGCCATCGGTCAGCGCGCCTTTCCTGTGCATGCCGGCGAGCGTGCGCGGATCGATCAGGTAGTAGGCCTGGTCCCAGGAACTGGTAAACCCGACGTTCCCGTAATCCGGCCGGTCCACATCGATCACCAGCTGTTCCTGCCGGTCGACCAGCGCCAGTTTCGTCGCCTTCTTGCCATCGGCGGAAACCCAGCGCGCCGCTCCGGCGATGTTGAAGTGCGTGCCGCCGCCGGCATGGACGTGCGGCGTCTGCAGGGCGGCAGGCACAACGCGCTCGAACCAGACCTGGCCGTCGCGCCGGACGAAGCGCTCGCTGAATTCCGAGGTCACTGTCATGCCGTCCTTGCCGCTGATGCGGATTTTGTGGGCCAGCAGCAGGTCCAGATCTTGCGCGGCCACTGCGCCCGATGTCACGGCCAGCGCCAGCGCCGCCAATGCCAGGGTGGTTTTCATCGCGTCAGAACCCGAACGCTGATTTGAGCTGGCCGAAGACCGCGGTGTTGTCCAGCGTGCCTTTCAGACCGGTGCGGCCGGCGCCCGCCGCAAACAGCATCACGTCGCCGCTGCCGTGCGTTTCCCCGCCGGCGGATGTGCCCGCGAGTTGCACGCCGATCTGCTGGTTGTAATCCTTGTGCGTGGTGTCGACGTTTGTCACGTCGTCGCGCACGGCCTGGCGCGTGGCCCCCCCGTTGGTCGTCACGCTGCCATTGCCGCTGCCGTTGCCAAACACCAGCGTGGTGTAAGGCTTGCCGTCGGCGGCCCTGGCCGACACGCTAGGCGTCTGGAAGTTGTCGGTCTTGCCCAGGATCGGGTTGCCCTTGCTGGTGTAGCCGTTGA
>JANXVP010000416.1 GCA_025351615.1 Ramlibacter sp.
ACAGGGCGCTGACGGCGGGCCACTTCATTCCCGAAGAACTGCACCAGGAAACCGCGCGTTCGCTGCGCGGCTTTTTCGTCTGAAGGCTGCGATGGCAGCGCCGCAGCTTTCGCCCAGCCCGACACGCTATGCAGCGTTCGCGTTCTGCGTGCTGGGTCTGCTCGCGACGGCTGTGTCCTGGCTGGCGTTCGGCCAGGGCCTGCTCGCGGTCCTGGTGTTTTTCGCGCTGGTCGTGCTGGGCATCCGGGACCTGCTGCAAAAGCGCCACGCGATCCTGCGCAACTACCCGGTCATCGGCCATCTGCGCTTCCTGTTCGAGTACATCGGTCCGGAAATCCGCCAGTACTTCATCGAGAGCGACACCGACGCCGCGCCGTTCTCGCGGGCCCAAAGATCCCTGGTCTACCAACGGGCCAAGGGCGAACAGGACAACCGGCCTTTCGGCACGCAGCTGGACGTCGGCCAGCGCGGCTACGAGTGGGTCAACCATTCGATGATGCCCACGCACCTGGCGTCGTCCGACTTTCGCATCACCATCGGGCCGGACACCGCGCAGCCCTACCAGGCCAGCATCTTCAACATTTCGGCGATGAGCTTCGGCTCGCTCTCGGGCAATGCGATCCTGGCTCTGAACCAGGGCGCGAGGCTGGGCCACTTTGCGCACGACACCGGCGAAGGCTCGATCTCGTCCTACCACCGCGTGCATGGCGGTGACCTGATCTGGGAAATCGGCTCCGGCTATTTCGGCTGCCGCGACGGCGACGGCCGCTTCTCGCCCGAACGCTTTGTCGCCAACGCGTGCGAACCGCAGGTGAAGATGATCGAGATCAAGCTCAGCCAGGGCGCCAAACCCGGCCATGGCGGCATTTTGCCGGCCGCCAAGGTGACGCCGGAAATCGCAGCGGCGCGCGGCGTGGCCCCATGGGTCGACTGCATCTCGCCCTCGGCGCACAGCGCCTTCACCACGCCGATCGGGATGATGGAGTTCATCGCGCGGCTGCGCGAACTCTCGGGCGGAAAACCGGTCGGCTTCAAACTGTGCATCGGTCATCCATGGGAATGGTTCGGACTGGTGAAGGCGATGCTGGCCACCGGCATCACGCCCGACTTCATCGTGGTCGACGGCGGCGAAGGCGGGACCGGCGCGGCGCCGGTCGAATTCAGCGACCACGTCGGCGCCCCGCTGCAGGAAGGCCTGCTGCTGGTGCACAACACGCTGGTCGGCAGCGGGCTGCGCAGCCGCATCAAGCTTGGCTGCGCCGGCAAGGTGATCACGGCGTTCGACATCGTCCGGATGATGGCGCTCGGCGGCGACTGGTGCAATGCCGGCCGCGGCTTCATGATGGCGCTGGGTTGCATCCAGGCCCAGACCTGCCACACCGGCAACTGCCCGACCGGCGTCACGACCCAGGACCCGGTGCGCGAACGCGCGCTGGTGGTTCCGAACAAGGCGCAACGGGTCTTCAACTTCCATCGCACCACGCTGCTTGCATTGAAGGAGATGGTGCAGGCTGCCGGGCTGATGCATCCCGGCGACATCACGGCGCACCACATCGTGCGGCGCATCACCGACACCGAGGTCCGGCTGCTGGCGAACCTGATCATGCAGGTGGAACCCGGTTCACTGCTGTCGGGCAGCCTGGAGCACCAGCACAACGTCTTCAAGCTGTACTGGCCGCTGGCCAGGGCGGAGCGCTTCGGGCTCTAGCTGCTTGCGTGATCTTCCATGTTGCGACATGCTCTGGCGGACTCCACGCGACGCCAGTCAGGCCGGAAACTGCTGCCGGAACGCCCGGAGTTCAGCAGGCGTCTTGATGGCGTCAGGCGCCAGGTTATGCGCGATCTTGTCCGTACCCACCCATTCGCCGTTGACGCGGGCATAGGTGTGCGCCGGGAATACATAGCCTGCTTCGCCGCCCACGAAGAGTGCGCCATCAGCGGCGACCGGGTTGCTGCGGGACTGCAGGAACACATTGCGCACCTGCACGGTGGTGAGGCTGCTTTGCACCGGACGGTCGACCCAGCCGGCTTCACCGCCGACGAAGACGCTGGCGCTCTGGGCGAACACAGC
>JANXVP010000433.1 GCA_025351615.1 Ramlibacter sp.
TGTTCGCCGAAGGTGCGATACAGCGCCGGGTCGGCGGGGGCGGTCTGGGCGCCGACGGCGCCGGCCAGTGCCAGGGCGAGGGAAACGATGAGCTTTTTCATTGGGTACTCCAGGCGGAAATCAGAATGCAACCTGCGCGGACAGATAGCCGCCGGATTGCTTGCGGTTATCGGTGACACCGGGGACGATCCGGCCGAGCTGCACATAAGCCAGCGTCAACGAGATGTTTTTGCTGGGCGCCCAGGCGATGAACAGGTCCTTCCATGCGTCTTCGTGCAGAGCGTCGCCCAGGCCGGCGGCCCGGCCCAGCGACTCGAGGTTGTTGGGTTTGTGGCGATATTCAGCGCCGATCGCCAGGTCGCGCCGCAGCAGCAGTGCGACCGACACCTCGGGCTGCCAGCTGCGGCTGTTGCGTCCGGGCGCCGCTGAACCGAATCCCAGCAGTCCGTTCTGGTTGGCATTGGTATTGCGCAGCGTTCCGTTGACGAGGATGCCCTGCGCCAGGAACAGCTTGGTGGCGCTGACATACAGGTCGGTCCCGCTGGTTCGCGTTCCCAGGAAACTCAGCACCGAATCGATGGAACCGGGGCGTGTCCGCTTGTACTCCAGGCCGACTGCGACCTGGGGAAGCAGCGAGTCGCTTTCGAGGATGGCGTCGCCCGCGACCCGCACTTTGAGCCCGACGATGTCCATCTTGATGTGCTGGCCGGCTGTCACCCCGAACGGCGCGATCCCGTTCAACGCGATCGCCGGGCCAGCGTTGAAGTTCTGCTGAGCCAGCGAGACCTCGACGCGGTCCTTGTAACCGAGCGTGGTGCCATAGGTGGTGAGGCCGTAGTCCCGGGTGACGGCGCGGGACACATGGGCGCTGACGCCGATCTCCCCAGCCGTCGCGTTGGTTCCGATGACAGCCCAGGGCGTCAGACCGCCACCGGCGGCGCCATCGATGCTGCTGACGCCGCCTGTGAGGACCAGTTTGCCGGTGTCGGCAAGAGCGTGGGAAGGGACGAGCGCCGCGCAGGCAAGCGCGGCGGCCGACAGGGTCTTGATCATGGAATGCCTCTTGTTGAGATAGGTTACCAGTGGTTACGCGCAGTAACTGAGTTCGGATTCAAGGCTTTTTAGAAAAGCTGAAAGAAAGTCCCGCTCCCGGCGACCGGCTGGACCTTCATAATTCCCTTCCCGCCACTGGAGACCCCATGAGTTCGACCAAAATCGCCGTCGTCGTCGGCAGCCTTCGCAATGACTCCTTCAACCGCAAGCTGGCGATCGCCCTGGCCGCGCTGGCGCCGGAAGACTTCAGTTTCGAGCACGTTCGCATCGACGACCTGCCGCTGTACAACCAGGACGACGACGCCCATCCGTCCGACGCCGTCAAGCGCCTCAAGACCCATGTCAGCAACTCCCAGGGCCTGTTGTTCGTCACGCCGGAATACAACCGCTCGATTCCCGGCGTCCTGAAGAATGCGATCGACCATGCCTCGCGGCCGTATGGGCAGAGCGCCTGGGGCGGAAAGCCCGCAGGCGTGATCGGTGTTTCAGGCGGCGCCATCGGCACAGCGCTGGCGCAGCAACATCTGCGCAACGTCCTGGCCTATCTGGACGTGCCCACGCTGGGACAGCCCGAGGCCTTCATCCAGAACAAGGAAGGGCTGTTCGACGAGAGAGGCCACATCGGGGCGCCCGATACGCGCAAGTTCCTGCAGGCCTGGATGGACAAGTACGTCGACTGGGTGAAGCGTCACAACACTGCAATGCGCTGAAACCGGACGAAAAAGAGGCCTGCGGGCGCTGGCCTTTCGGTGAAACCAATGCCCTCTCTCGGCCGCCGCATGGTGAAGGCCGCCCGCCGCTGTCCGACAGCGACCATATGCGTTTGCGAGATAAATAAAGACAAGTATGTACATAACGAAAGTTAGTCGCCGTCTAATGTTGAGGTCGGGATTAAACTGGACTTATGCTGGAGCCGATCATTCCCATGTGCAAGTACCACGGAACGACTCCGCTTGTAGTGCTTCCGGGGCATTGGGC
>JANXVP010000454.1 GCA_025351615.1 Ramlibacter sp.
CGTAGAAAAAAAATGGCTTGGATCGGACCGAATGATATCTTATATAAGATATAAGACAAATTGACGGTGCGCCTTTTCGCGGGTAAAATGACGGATTTTGCGCAGGGGCCGTGGCTGTCGCCCAGCGACCCGTGGAACCCCGCTTTTCGCAACCTGTCCTTCGGAGATTTTCCCATGAGCAAAAAGCCCGTCCGCGTCGCCGTTACCGGCGCCGCCGGCCAGATCGGATACGCCCTGCTGTTTCGCATCGCCTCGGGCGAAATGCTGGGCAAGGACCAGCCGGTGATCTTGCAGCTGCTGGAGATTCCCGATGAAAAGGCGCAGAAAGCGCTCAAGGGCGTGATGATGGAACTCCAGGACTGCGCCTTCCCGCTGTTGGCAGGCATGGAAGCGCACAGCGACCCCATGACCGCCTTCAAGGACACGGATTACGCCTTGCTGGTCGGCTCGCGGCCGCGCGGCCCCGGGATGGAGCGCGCCGAGCTGCTGTCGATCAATGGTGCCATCTTCACGGCACAGGGCAAGGCCCTGGACAAGGTCTCCAGCCGCAACGTCAAGGTGCTCGTGGTCGGCAATCCGGCCAACACCAATGCCTACATCGCGATGAAGAGCGCGCCCGGCCTGGCGCGCGAGAATTTCACCGCCATGCTGCGGCTGGACCACAACCGCGCGCTGTCGCAGATCGCGGCCAAGACCGGCGCCAGGGTCGGCGAGATCGAGAAGCTGACCGTGTGGGGCAACCATTCACCGACGATGTACGCCGACTACCGCTTCGCGACGGTGAACGGCAAGCCTGTCAAGGACTTGATCAACGACCAAGCCTGGAACGCCGACACCTTCCTGCCGACGGTGGGAAAGCGCGGCGCCGCGATCATCGAGGCGCGCGGCCTGTCGTCCGCGGCATCGGCTGCCAATGCCGCGATCGACCACATGCGCGACTGGGCGCTGGGCTCGAACGGCAAATGGGTGACGATGGGCGTCGCCTCCAACGGCGACTACGGCATCCCGAAAGACACCATGTTCGGCTTCCCGGTCACCACCGAGAACGGCAGGTTCGCGATCGTCAAGGACCTGCCGATCGACGCCTTCAGCCGGGAGCGCATCGACAAGACGCTCAAGGAATTGCAGGAAGAACAGGCCGGCGTGGCCCACCTCCTGTAATGGCCATGAGCGTCGCCGGAACCCATCCGCGAGACGTTCTCCTGGGCGCGCAGGCCCAGGCCGGCATCCTGCCCGTGTGCGACCACTACAGCGGGGTCGAGGCGCGCATGCGCAAGAGCCTGCAGCTGCAGGCAGAAATGACCGAAGAGTTCGGCGCCTGCGTTTTCGATGTCACGCTGGACTGCGAAGACGGCGCTCCCGTCGGCGGCGAGGCCGAGCATGCCGCCCTGGTCGTGGCTCTGGTCTCGCTGGCGAGCGACAAGGCGCGGATCGCGGTTCGGGTGCACCCGGTCGACCATCCCGCGTTCGAACAGGACGTGGCGACAATCGCCGGAAACGCGGGCAAGAAGCTGTGTCACATGATGCTGCCGAAGGTCGAATCCCCGGCCGACGTCGATCGCGCTGCCATGGCGCTGGAGGCCGCCGGCGCCGGTCGATTGCCGTTGCATGTCCTGATCGAGTCGCCCGCATCGGTGCACCGCGCCTTCGACATCGCCGCGCATCCGCGGGTGGAGTCACTGAGTTTCGGGCTGATGGACTTCGTGTCCGCGCATGGCGGCGCGATTCCAGCTGATGGAATGGGCATCGAAGGCCAGTTCACCCATCCGCTGGTGGTCCGCGCGAAGCTGGAAATCGCGTCGGCCTGCCACGCGCACGGCAAGGTCCCTACGCACGGCGTTGTGACCGAATTCAAGGACGCGAGGGCGCTCGGCAAGGCGGCGCAACGCGCCGCGCGCGAATTCGGCTTTACCCGGATGTGGAGCATCCACCCCGACCAGATCCGTCCGATCCTCTGCGCGTTCGCCCCGGCCGCGTTGGAGATCGAGACTGCATCGAAGATCGTCCTCGCCGCGGCCGCTGCCCACTGGGCGCCGATCAGCTTCGGCGGCAAACTGCAGGATCGCGCCAGTTACCGCTATTACTGGCAGGTGCTGGAGCGGGCGCACCGCACCGGCCGGTCGCTCCCGGCAGAAGTCCGGGGCTGGTTCGAACCGGTCCCGCAACACTAGAACACCCACGGAGCCACGCTGTATGAAAACCACGATTGCGGCATTCCCTGTCGCGCTGCTGATTGCAGTTTCCCCGGCACTCGTGTCGGCCCAGACTCCTGCCGCGAAGCCGGCAGCAAAGGCCGCGAAACCCGCGGCGAAGTCCGCTGGAAAGTCAGCGACGATCGGGATCTCCAAGGCGTCCCGCGCGGCCCAGAAAGCCGCGGAAGAATCTAGGCCGGTCGATGACGACCCCGCCGTCAAGCTCATGCCGTCCGATCTGGAAGTGGCCAAGCAAGTGACTCTGGGCGACATCCCCTGCGAACTCGGCGCGACGGTCCACATCACGCCGCACAAGCGCGAAGGCTTCTTCATCGTGCGCGCCGGCATCCAGCGCTTTCGCATGCACCCGGTGGAAAGCCGCACCGGCGCCATCCGGCTGGAAGACCCGGTGGCCGGCGCGATGTGGCTCCAGCTTGGCAACAAGTCGATGCTGATGAGCCAGAAGATGGGCAAGCGGCTGGCCGACGATTGCATGAATCCGGCGCAGTCGGCCATGAACGAAGAGCTGAAGAAGAACCCGATCAACATCCTCGAGCAAGCGCCGGCGGTGAAGGTTGTCGCACCGGCGCCTGCCGCGACTGCGCCCGCGTCCAATCCGCCCACTGCAGAAGCGCAAGAGCCGCCTCCGAAGGCGCCCGCCGCCGCCGTCCCTGCGGCTGATGGGCCCGCCGCTGCGGCTTCCGCACCGAAGTGAATCGACCGAACTGAACGGAGAGAGAACCATGTTGCAAGACTATGTCAACCATGTCGCCGAGCGGGCGGCGCTCGGCATTCCGCCGCTGCCGCTGTCGGCCAAGCAGACCGGCGAGCTGATCGAGTTGCTCAAGAACGTCTCCACCGGCGAGGCGGATTTTTTGTTGAACCTGATTACGTACCGGGTTCCGGCCGGCGTGGACGACGCGGCCAAGGTCAAGGCCAGCTATCTTGCCGCTGTGGCGCTCGGCACCGAGAAGTGCCTGATCATCAGCCGTGAAAAAGCGACGCAGCTGCTGGGCACCATGCTGGGTGGCTACAACATTGGCCCGCTGGTCGAGCTGCTCGACGACGCTGAAGTCGGCACGGTCGCCGCCGAAGCCCTGAAGAAAATCCTGCTGATGTTCGACCAGTTCCACGACGTGCGGGAGAAGGCCGACAAGGGCAACGACAATGCGAAGGCCGTGCTGCAAAGCTGGGCCGACGGCGAATGGTTCACCAGCCGCCCGGAAGTGCCCCAAAGCATCCAGGTGAGCATCTTCAAGGTGTCCGGCGAGATCAACACCGACGACCTGTCTCCGGCGCCCGATGCCTGGAGCCGGCCCGACATCCCGCTGCACGCGCTCGCGATCCACAAGAACCCGCGGCCGGGCATCACGCCCGAAGAAGAAGGCAAGCGCGGGCCGATCCGGTTTATCGAAGAGCTGCGTGCGCGCGGCAACCTCGTGGCCTACGTCGGCGACGTGGTCGGCACCGGTTCCTCACGCAAGTCCGCGACCAATTCGGTGCTCTGGTTCACCGGCGAAGACATCCCGTTCGTGCCGAACAAGCGCTTCGGCGGTGTCTGCCTGGGCGGCAAGATCGCGCCGATCTTCTACAACACGATGGAAGACGCGGGCGCGCTGCCGATCGAGCTCGATGTGAGCCGGATGGAAATGGGCGACACGGTGGAGCTGCGTCCTTACGAGGGCAAGGCGCTCAAGAACGGCGAGGTCATCGCCGAGTTCAAGGTCAAGAGCGACGTGCTGTTCGACGAGGTGCGCGCCGGTGGGCGCATTCCGCTGATCGTGGGCCGCGGCCTGACTGCGAAGGCGCGCGAGGTCCTGGGCCTGCCGGCGTCCACCGTGTTCCGGCTGCCGCAGGCGCCCGTCGACACGGGCAAGGGCTTCACGCTGGCGCAGAAGATGGTCGGCCGGGCCTGCGGGCTGCCGGAGCAGGACGGCAATCAAATTGGTGTGCGTCCCGGGACTTACTGCGAACCGCGCATGACCTCGGTCGGGTCGCAGGACACCACCGGCACCATGACGCGCGACGAACTGAAGGACCTGGCCTGCCTGGGCTTCTCCGCCGACCTCGTGATGCAGTCGTTCTGCCACACGGCCGCGTATCCGAAGCCGGTTGACGTGAAGATGCACCATGAGCTGCCCGCCTTCATGAGCAACCGCGGCGGCATTTCGCTGCGCCCCGGAGACGGCGTGATCCACAGCTGGCTGAATCGCTTCCTCCTGCCCGATACGGTTGGCACGGGCGCGGACAGCCACACGCGCTTCCCGATCGGCATCAGCTTCCCGGCCGGCTCCGGCCTGGTCGCCTTCGCGGCCGCCACCGGCGTGATGCCGCTGGACATGCCGGAATCGGTCCTGGTTCGGTTCAAGGGCGCCATGGAGCCCGGCGTCACGCTGCGTGACCTGGTGAACGCGATTCCGCTTTACGCGATCAGGCAAGGCCTGCTGACAGTGGACAAAAAAAGCAAGATCAACATCTTCTCAGGCCGCATCCTCGAGATCGAAGGCCTGCCCCGGCTCAGGGTGGAACAGGCGTTCGAACTGTCCGACGCCTCGGCCGAACGTTCCGCCGCCGGCTGCACGGTGCACCTGAACAAGGAGCCGATCATCGAGTACGTCAACAGCAACATCACGCTGATGCGCTGGATGATCTCCGAAGGCTATGCGGACGGACGCACGCTCGCGCGCCGCATTGCCGCGCAGGAAGCCTGGCTGAAAAACCCGCAACTGCTCGAGCGCGATGCCGATGCCGAATACGCGGCCGTGATCGAGATCGACCTGGCCGACATCCACGAGCCGATCGTCGCCTGCCCCAACGATCCCGACGACGTGAAGACGCTTTCCGAAGTCGCGGGCGCGAAAATCGACGAAGTGTTTATCGGGTCGTGCATGACCAACATCGGCCATTTCCGCGCCGCGTCCAAGCTGCTGGAAAACAAGCGCGACATCCCGGTCAAGCTGTGGGTCGCGCCGCCGACCAAGATGGATGCGATGCAGCTGACCGAAGAGGGCCACTACGGCGTTCTCGGCTCCGCCGGCGCCCGCATGGAGATGCCGGGCTGCTCGCTGTGCATGGGCAACCAGGCGCAGGTGCGCGAGGGCGCCACGGTGTTCTCCACCAGCACCCGCAATTTTCCGAACCGCCTGGGCAAGAACACATTCGTGTATCTTGGCAGCGCCGAGCTGGCATCGATCTGCTCCAAGCTGGGCCGAATCCCGACCAGGGAAGAGTACATGGTCGACATGGGCGTGCTGACTGCCGCCAGCGACGAGGTCTACCAGTATCTGAACTTCGACAAGATCAAGGCCTTCAAGGACGCGGCCGACACCGTCGCCGCCTGACGCGCTCGCGCATGAAAAAGCGGCCCGCGGGCCGCTTTTTTCTTGAGTGAACCGGCGGTCCGGTGTCATCCCATCCTGATTTCCTGGTGGTCGCCCAGCTTGGGTGGCGTACCCGTCACCGCTGCAGTTGCCATCTTCAGCAACTGGGTCATCTTGCTTTCCTTGATGTCCCAGTATTCGGCGTGGTCGATCTTGACTTCGAGCAATTCGAGGTTCGGGTCCTCCAGGCCGCCCGGAAACCAAGCCTTGACCAGCGGGTTGTAGAGCCGCTCCTTCAACGCGCGGTCTTCACTGACGCTGGCGGTGCCCGAGATCGAGACCCAGGTGTCCTTGGACGGATCGCCATAGGTCATACAGACGTTGCCGTCCGCTTGAACCCGCTGGCCCAGTTCAGTGGCACGCGACACGAAGAAATAGAGGATGCCTTTCTCGTCCAGCGACCGGTTCTGCGTCGTCAGCGGGTGCGCGTGGAGTTGGCCGTCGGCATGCCGGTGGGTGAACATTCCGAACTTCATGTCCTTGATCAGCTGCCACAGCTTGTCGTGGGGAGTTTCAGTCTTGCTCATGAGGTTTCCTTCATTCGTTCGTTTCGTTAGCCCACGATGATGGTCTTGATGGACCAACCACTGCGTCGGAAAACGACCCGCCGGTCTGTGGGCGGGTGCTGACAAGCTCAGCCGTGCAGCGGGCGCTGGAGGTCGGCTTTCAAGCTAACGGCCGGGTTGGCGGTTGAAAGTTTCTTGTATGCTGGCTTTTCCAGCCAGAGAGAAAGCTTTCATGACGCGCGTTTTCAATTTCAGCCCCGGGCCCGCGACCTTGCCCGAATCCGTGCTGCGCCAGGCGGCCGACGAGATGATGGACTGGCACGGCAGCGGCATGTCGGTGATGGAGATGAGTCACCGCGGCAAGGAGTTCATGGGCATCCATGCCGAGACCGAAGGCAACCTGCGAGAGCTGATGGGCATTCCCGGCAACTACAAGGTGTTGTTCATGCAGGGCGGCGCGATCGGCGAGAACGCCATCGTGCCGATGAACCTGATTCGCAGTGGCGGCAGTGCCGACTACGTCAACACCGGCGAATGGTCGAAGAAGTCGATCAAGGAAGCGAAGAGCTACGGCAAGGTCAACATCGCCGCCAGCGGCGAGGCCGGCAACTTCGTCTCGATTCCGAAACAGTCGCAGTGGAAGCTCGACCCGAAAGCGTCGTACGTCCACATCTGCTCCAACGAAACCATCGGCGGCGTCGAGTACCACTGGACGCCCGATACCGGCGAGGTGCCGCTGGTGGCGGACATGTCGTCCAACATCCTGTCGCGCCCGATCGATGTGAGCCGGTACGGTCTGATTTACGCCGGCGCGCAGAAGAACATGGGTCCGTCGGGCCTGACGGTGGTGATCGTGCGCGACGACTTGCTGGGCCACGCCCTGCCGATCACGCCCTCGGCCTTCAACTACCAGACCCAGGCCGAGAACGACTCGATGTACAACACGCCGCCGACCTACGCGATCTACATCGCCGGACTGGTCTGCAAGCACGTCAAGGAGCGCGGTGGTCTGAAGGCCATGGAAGAACACAACCGCGCCAAAGCCGACGTGTTGTACGACTACCTGGACGCCAGTGCTTTCTTCAGCAATCCCGTCGCCAGGGAAGACCGGTCGCTGATGAACGTGCCGTTCAAACTCAAGGACGAGGGCCAGGACGATGCTTTCCTCAAGGGCGCGCAGGCCAGGGGGATGATCCAGCTGAAGGGCCACCGCTCGGTGGGCGGCATGCGTGCTTCGATCTACAACGCGATGCCGATCGAAGGCATTCGCGCCTTGGTGCAGTACATGAAGGAGTTCGAGGCCCAGCATGGCTGACACCGGCAGTGCGCCGTTCCGGATCCTGGTGCTAAACCAGATTTCCGAGCAGGGATTGCAGCGCCTGCCCGCCGGCCGCTACATCAGCGGCAGCACGCTCAGCGAGCCCGACGCAATTCTGGTGCGTTCGGCCGACCTGCACGCGGTCGATGTCGCCGCTAGCGTCAAGGCGATCGGCCGCGCCGGCGCCGGCACCAACAACATCCCGGTGCAGGCGATGGGCGCCCGCGGCATTCCTGTCTTCAATGCACCCGGAGCGAACGCGAACGCCGTGAAGGAACTGGTGCTGGCCGGAATGCTGCTTGCCGCACGCAATCTGGCGCCGGCGCTGGCGTTCGTCGCGGGTCTGGACCCGGCCGCACCCGACCTGAACAGGGTGGTGGAAACCGGCAAGAAAGACTTCGCGGGTTACGAGCTGGCCGGCCAGACGCTGGGCATCGTGGGGCTCGGAAAGGTCGGCTGCCTGGTTGCCGATGCCGCCATCAAACTCGGCATGAACGTGCTTGGCTTCGACCCGGAGATCACTGTCGAGGCGGCATGGAGCCTGCCTGCCCAGGTGAAGAAAGCGGCCAGCGTGTCCGACGTGCTCAAGAATGCGAACTTCGTGAGCCTGCACGTGCCGCTGGTCGATGCGACGCGCGACCTGGTCAACGATCAGAACGTGGTGTTGATGCGGCCGGGCGCCGTGCTGCTGAACTTCTCGCGCGACGGCGTCGTCAACGACACCGCGGTGCTGGCCGCGCTGGCGTGCGGCCAGCTCGGCTGGTACGTCTGCGATTTTCCGGATGGCCGCATCCTGCGCCATCCCAGGGTGGTTGCGCTGCCGCACCTGGGCGCCTCCACCCGCGAGGCGGAGGAGAACTGCGCCGTCATGGTGGCCGACCAGCTGCGGGACTATCTCGAACACGGCAACATCGCGAACGCGGTGAATTTTCCGGCTGTCGCGATGGCGCGCGAGTCGAACTTCCGCGTCGCGATCGCCAATGCCAACGTGCCGAACATGCTGGGCCAGATCTCGACGGCGATGGCGCAGGCCGGACTGAACATCCACACCATGGTCAACAAGTCGCGCGGCGACATGGCCTACACCCTGGTGGATGTTGACAGCCCCGCCACGGACTCCGTGATGGCGGCACTGCGCGCCATCGACGGGGTGCTCGCGGTCCGCTACCTGCCACTGGCCTGACGGATTGAAACAGTTACGGAGTCGACGATGCAACACCCTTTCGCCAATACCCTCAAGACCTTCCGGACGCCCTCCGGCAAAAGCGGTAAGTACCACTCGCTGGCGGTCCTGGCCGAGCAATTCCCCAAGGTCAGCCGGCTGCCGGTCTCGATGCGCATCGTGCTGGAGTCGGTGGTGCGCAACTGCGACGGCAAGAAAGTCCACGCGGAGCACGTGCGCCAGCTGGCGAACTGGTTCCCCAATGCCGACCGCACCGAGGAGATTCCATTTGTGGTGGCGCGGGTGGTGCTGCAGGACTTCACCGGCGTGCCACTGCTGGCCGACCTGGCCGCGATGCGCAGCGTGGCCAGCCGCCTGGGGCGCCGCCCGGCATCGATCGAGCCGCTGGTTCCGGTGGACCTGGTGGTGGACCACTCCATCATGGTCGACCACTACGGGACGCCCGATGCAATCGACCTGAACATGAAGCTCGAGTTCCAGCGCAACCGCGATCGCTATGAGTTCATGAAGTGGGGCATGCAGGCCTTCAGCACCTTCGGCGTCGTGCCTCCGGGTTTCGGCATCGTGCACCAGGTCAACCTCGAATATCTGGCACGCGGCGTGCACCGCCGGGACGATGGTGTCTACTATCCGGACAGCCTGGTCGGCACCGACAGCCACACCACGATGATTAACGGCATCGGCGTGGTCGGCTGGGGTGTGGGCGGCATCGAAGCCGAGGCCGCAATGCTGGGCCAGCCGGTGTACATGCTGACGCCCGACGTGCTGGGCTTGGAGCTGACCGGCCGCCTGCGCGAAGGCGTGACCGCCACCGACCTGGTGCTGACCGTGACCGAACTGCTGCGGCGCCACAAGGTGGTGGGCAAGTTCGTCGAGTTCTTCGGCGAGGGCACGCGGACGCTGGCACTGCCTGACCGCGCGACGATCGCCAACATGGCGCCCGAGTACGGCGCCACCATGGGTTTTTTCCCGGTGGACGAGCGCACCATCGAGTACTTCCGCGGCACCGGCCGCGGGCAGAACGAGATCGAAGCGTTCGAGGCCTATTTCCGCGCACAGGGCATGTTCGGCATTCCGCTGGCCGGTGAGGTCGACTACTCGCAGGTGGTGCGGCTGGACCTCGGCGACGTCACGCCCAGCCTGTCGGGCCCGAAGCGCCCGCAGGACCGGATCGACCTGGGCAACGTGAAGAGCCAGTTCACTTCCCTGTTCTCGAAACCGCCGGCCGAGAACGGGTTCAACCAGTCGCCGGACTTGCTGCTGACGCGCCATCTGGTGCACCACGGTGGCGAAGCGATCGACCGCAAGGTGCCGGCCAGCCCGCCAACACGCCCGGCAGCGCCGCGTTTCGAGTACGAGATGGAAGCCAACAAGCCGACGCTGGCGTCGGCCCAGTCGGATGCACCGCCGCCGGATGTCAATGTGCAGGACGTGACGATCGGCAATGGCGACATCCTGATTGCCGCCATCACCAGTTGCACCAATACCTCGAACCCCGGCGTGCTGCTGGCGGCGGGGCTGCTGGCGAAGAAGGCGGTGGAGGCGGGGCTTCGGGTCCAGCCGCACATCAAGACCTCGCTGGCGCCGGGCTCCCGGATGGTCACGGAATACCTGTCGCAGGCCGGCCTCCTGCCCTACCTCGAGCAGCTCGGATTCTCGCTGGCCGGCTACGGCTGCACCACCTGCATCGGCAACTCGGGCGACCTGACGCCCGAGATCAACGAGGCGATCACCAAGAGCGACCTGGTGTGCGCGGCCGTCCTGTCCGGCAACCGCAACTTCGAGGCGCGCATCCATCCCAACCTGAAGGCCAACTT
>JANXVP010000457.1 GCA_025351615.1 Ramlibacter sp.
CGCTTCATGCAGGCGCAGAAGCTGTAGGCGGCGGGCCTGCGCCGGAGCAGGCCGCGCCTGGCTAGCTCAGGCGGCGAAAGGCCTTGAGTTGGGCGACCAGTCGCTCGAATTGCGCAATCATCCGCGGATCGGCGGCGTGGAACACGGCGAATTTTCCGTCCAGGGTGCGCAGGTACAGCCGCGGCGCCACCAGCCAGTCCAGCCCGCGGACCCGGATCAGCTTGGCATAGGCCAGATCGCGCAGCGCCATCTTCTTGTGCCACAGCCAAGTCTGGGTCAACTCGCCGGCGCCCAGCCGGGTCACGCTGCGCACGATGCTCCACCAGGTGCAGGCCATCAGCCCCAGTGCGGCCAGGAACCAGCTGAGGATGGACACCGCGCCGCCTGACACTTTGCCGCCCAGCCAGAGATGCGCGAACCAGCCCGCGGTGCCGAGCAGCATGGCCGTCGTCAGCAGCTTGAAGACCGGGGAGAACGCAGCGCCCTGCAGCGGCTCACCGGATGCCGGATGGAAGCGAAAGGCAGGTGGCCCCAGCGCTTGCGACAGGGGTTCGCTCATTTCGCGGGCGTCTTGAACAGATCGTCGAGTTTTTTCTGCGCGTCAGCCGCGTTGTCGGTGTCCCGCTGGCCCTGTGTTTCGCCTGGCTTGAGATCCGCCGGCCTGGGGTCCAGCGATTCCGTGGGCATCTCGATCTTGACCTTGTCGACGTCGATCTTTTCCTCCTTGTCCAGGAACACCGTGACCGTCTGCGGCACGAAGATCACGATCACCACCAGGATCAGTTGCATCAGCACCCACGGGATCGCGCCCATGTAGATGTCGTTCGACTTGACCGGATGCTCGATCCGCTTTTCCTTGAACAGCGTGTCGGCGATGCCGCGCAGGTAGAACAGCGCGAAGCCGAAAGGCGGGTGCATGAAGCTGGTCTGCATGTTCACGCACAGCAGCACGCCGAACCACACCAGGTCGATCCCCAGCTTCGCCGCGACCGGCCCCAGCATCGGCAGGATGATGAAGGCGATCTCGAAGAAGTCGAGGAAGAAGGCCAGGAAGAAGATGAAGATGTTGACGACGATCAGGAAGCCGACCTGGCCGCCCGGCAGCCCGGTGAGCAGGTGCTCGACCCACCTGGCGCCGTCCACGCCCTGGAACACCATCGAAAAGACGCGCGAGCCGATCAGAATGAACACCACCATGGCCGTCAGCCGCATGGTGCCGACCATGGCCTGCCAGATCAGGTCGCGGGTCAGGCGCCGGTGAATCGCTGCCAGCACGAGGGCGCCGACACAGCCCATCGCGCCGGCTTCGGTCGGGGTCGCGATGGCGCTGTCCATCCAGGGCAGGCCGCCCATGGAGCCGAGCACCGCGAAGATCAGCACGGCCGACGGGATGATGCCGCGCAGGCACTTCATCCACAGCCTGAAGCCGCTCATGGTGCGCGCCTCTTTCGGCACCCCGGGCACGTGGTCCGGCTTGATGATGCCCAGCGCGAAGGTGTAGAGCGCGAAAATCAGCACCTGCAGGATCGAGGGTCCCCAGGCGCCCTTGTACATGTCGCCCACGGAGCGTCCCAGCTGGTCCGCCATCACGATCAGCACCAGCGAGGGCGGCACCAGCTGCGTGATGGTGCCGGATGCGGCCAGCACGCCCGTGGTGTAGCGCATGTTGTAGCCGTACTTGATCATGATCGGCATCGAGATCAGGGCCATCGCGATCACCTGGCCGGCCACGGTGCCGGTGATGGCGCCCAGGATGAAGCCCACGATGATCACCGAGTAGCCCAGCCCGCCGCGCACCGTCCCGAACAGCTGGCCCATGGAGTCGAGCATGTCCTCGGCCAGCCCGCACTTTTCCAGGATGGCGCCCATGAACGTGAAGAAGGGGATGGCCAGCAGCAGGTCGTTCGACAGGATGCCGAATACATTGAGCGGCAGGTTCGCCATGAAACTGGCCGGGAACCAGCCCATCTCGATCGCGAAGAAGCCGCTGCCCAGCCCCAGGGCCGCCAGCGAGAAGGCGACCGGAAAGCCGATCAGCATGATGAACACCAGCCCCGCAAACATGAATGGGGCGAAATTTTCCATTTGCATGGGATGGGGTCCGGGTTATCGGTTGTTGTTGTCGTCGCCCCGCGGGGGCTGCGTGTTCATTGAACCGGCTTTTCGTAATGGGTGTCCATCTCGTACATGCCCTTGAGGTAGCAGATGCGCTTGACGATTTCGGAAAAGCCCTGCAGGCACATCATGCCGAAGCCCAGGGGCAGCATCAGCATGGCCGGCCACCGCACCAGGCCGCCCGCGTTGTTCGACATCTCGTGCATGACGAACATCTTCACCAGCAGTGGCCAGCTCAGCCAGGTCAGGAGCAGGGTCACCGGCATCAGGAAGAAAACCAGGCCGAACAGGTCGACGTAGACCGGCCGGTGGCCTTTGAGCCTGCCGTAGATCAGGTCGACCCTGACGTGCTCGTTGAGCTTCAGCACGACCGGGGCGCCGAGCATGACGATTCCTGCGAACAGGTACCACTGGATCTCCAGCCACCCGTTGGAGCTGATGTCGAACAGGTAGCGCACGAAAGCGTTGCCGGCCGAAATCAGCGCGGTCAGCAACACGGCGAGCGCGGCGACGCGGCCGAGGCGTTCGCTGATCCAGTCGACCGCCAGGGAGAATCTGAGGAGTGTGGACACACGGAGCTCCGTAATCGAGGTGACATCCGGCAAGCCATTGCCCGTTGCCTGTAAGCGCTAAATACTAACTTGGCGCCGCCGTGGATCATCGACACCCCCGCGCGGGGTTTACCCTAGCGCGTCGCGGGACCCCGAACGGTCGCCCGCAGGACCGGTGAATAATAGGCCATGCCATCCCTGACTCCCGCTGCCGCTGCAGCGTCGATCGACACGCCCGATATCGGCAGTGCCGGGCGCGGCCTGCTGTCGCTGGCGCTGATGGATGCGCGCAACCACACCCTGCACCTGCTGGCGCAATACGAGCAGGCGCTGGGCGAGGCCAACTTCGCGGTGCCCCGGCGCAGCGAACTGTCGCCGCCGCTCTGGCTGGCCGGCCACATCGGCTGGTTCGCCGAGTTCTGGATCGGCCGCAATCCGCAGCGCGGACTGGGCGCTTCCTGCCCGATCGACGCCGTGCGGCTGGCGTCGATCGAGCCGCGTGCCGACAACTGGTTCCATCCGGCGCTGGTCAGCCACGAAGCACGTTGGCAGCACCAGCTCGAGGTCGGCCCGTTGCGGGCCTGGTTGCTGGAAACGCTGGAGGCCACGCTGGAGCTGCTCGACAAAACGCCCGAGACCGACGAGGCGCTGTATTTCTTCCGCGCGGCGCTGTTCCATGAAGATCTGCGGGGCGAGCAGCTGATCACGATGGCGCAGACGCTGGCGGTTCCGCTCAAGCTGCCCTTGCCGCACGGACTGCAGTCGCGCGACCCGCTGCTGGTCCCGGCCGCGAGCTGGGCCCTCGGGGCATCCCCGGGCGGCTTCGTGTTCGACATCGAAAAGTGGGCGCACCCGGTCGACGTGCCGGAATTCGAGATCGACGCCCAGCCCGTCACGTGGTCGCAGTACGTCGAATTCGTCGACGATGGCGGCTACGACCGGCCGGAATGCTGGCTGCCCGAAGGCTGGTCCTGGCTGGAGCGGGAAGCCCGCCTTGAAGGGCGCCGCGGACCGCGCCATGTGGACCAGATCGGCGTTGCCAGCGGCGCCGTGATGCAGTCCCTGTTCGGCAAGCCGACCCGCATGGCCGGCACCCAGGAGGCGATGCACGTGAGCTGGTGGGAGGCCGACGCCTGGGCCCGCTGGGCCGGCCGGCGCCTGCCGACCGAAGTCGAGTGGGAGATGGCCGCCCACGCGGCCGGCCGCCGCGGTTTCCGCTGGGGCGACGTCCGTGAATGGACGGCCAGCAGCCTGCGGCCGTGGCCCGGCTTCGCCCCCGACGGCTGGACCCGGTTCACCGAATTCGAGGCGGCGCCCCTGTTCGGCCGCGCACGCGTCCAGCGCGGCGCATCCTTCGCGACCCGCGCCCGCATGAAGCATGCGCGGCGGCGCTCGTTTGCGCTGCCCGACCGGGACGACGGCTTCAGCGGTTTTCGCAGCTGCGCGTTGTAGCGCGCTGGCTGCTTGCGCGGCGGGTCTCCTGCGCGGTTAACATTCGCTGCCCATGAACACATTCACGGACAGCGCCGTCATGGCGCTGCGGCTGCTGGCCGGCCTCGATCCGGTCCTGCTTTCCATCGTCGGACGTTCGCTCGCGGTGAGTGCGGCCGCCTGCGTCCTCGCGTGCGGGCTGGGCTTGCTGGCCGGCGCGTGGCTGGGTGTGGCCCGCTTCGCCGGGCGGCCTTTCCTGCTGGCGATCCTCAACACCCTGCTGGCGCTGCCGTCGGTGGTGGTCGGGCTGGTGGTCTACCTGCTGCTGTCACGCTCGGGGCCGCTCGGCTTCCTCGGCTGGCTGTTCTCGTTCAAGGCGATGGTGCTCGCGCAGGCGCTGCTGGTGCTGCCGGTGGTGACGGCGCTGACGCGGCAGGTGGTGGAAGACGCCGAGCGCGGCCACGGCGAGCAGCTCCGGTCGCTGGGCGCGGGGCCGCTGCTGCGCAGCGTGTTGCTGGCCTGGGACGAACGCTTCGCGCTGCTGACGGTGCTGCTCGCTTCGTTTGGCCGTGCCATTTCGGAAGTCGGTGCCGTGATGATCGTCGGCGGCAACATCGACGGCTTCACGCGGGTGATGACGACCGCCATCGCGCTTGAAACCAGCAAGGGGGATCTGCCGCTGGCGCTGGCGCTGGGGCTGGTGTTGTTGCTGGTCGTGCTGGCCCTGCATGGCGTGATCGGCCTGGTGGCACGCTGGCGCGGAACCGGCCACCAGAACGACCTGCTGGTGAAGGGAGCCCCCGCATGACCGCGGCCGGGGCGAGTGTGCGCATGGGTGCGGCGCTGATGCAGCTCGACGCGGTCGGCGTGCGCTTTGGACCGATCACGGCGCTCGCCGGTGTCGGACTTGCCGTGCCTGCGGGCCAGCGGCTGGCGCTGATTGGCGCCAACGGCAGCGGCAAGAGCACGCTGCTGCGGGTGCTGCACGGACTGGTCCCGCCCACCAGCGGATCGGTGCACCGCCGCAGCGCCATGCGCCAGGCGATGCTGTTCCAGCGACCGTACATGCTGCGCGCCAGCGCGCTGGTGAACGTCGCGCTCGGGCTGCGGATCCGGGGCACACCCTGGCGGCAGGCGAAGGCGGAGGCGGTCGAAGCGCTGGCGCGGGTCGGCCTCGCGGATCTCGCGCTGCGGCCTGCGCGAACGCTTTCCGGCGGGCAGCAGCAGCGGCTGGCGCTGGCACGGGCCTGGAGCCTGAAGCCTGACGTGCTGTTGCTGGACGAGCCGACCGCGAGCCTGGACCCGCACGCCAAGCACGAGGTGGAAGCGTTGATGGGGGAATTCTCCGGGTCCGGCATGACCCTGGTCTTCGCCAGCCACAATCTGGGCCAGGTCAAGCGGCTCGCCACGCGGGTCTGCTA
>JANXVP010000483.1 GCA_025351615.1 Ramlibacter sp.
GCCTCAGTTCGATGCCAATGAGTGGTGGGCCCTGAGTGACTCGAACACTCGACCTACGGATTAAGAGTCCGCTGCTCTACCAACTGAGCTAAGAGCCCACTCGAAAACAAAACTGATGGCTGGTTGTGGTGGAGAGGAGGAGGATCGAACTCCCGACCTTCGCATTGCGAACGCGACGCTCTCCCAGCTGAGCTACCCCCCCACAACGGCCTTATTTTAACAACATGCCGCAGGGTGGGCAGCGAAGGCGCGGTTATGCGGCAAATTCGGTGAGCAGTTCGCCGGGGAGCGCGGAAGCTGCAAGCAGGCCCTTTGCATCCGCGACTTGCACTCCATTGACCCAGACGCCGTGGACGCCTAGCGCGTCGGTCGTCAGGCGCGAGGCGCCGCCGGGTAAATCGGAGACGCGGTGCTTGGGGCCGCGGCCCACTGCGCGAGGGTCGAACAGCAGCAGATCGGCGGCATGACCGGCGCGGACCATGCCGCGGTCGCGCAGGCCCAGGATCGCCGCGGGCTGCGACGTCAGGCGCCGCACCGCTTCGGGCAGCGGCATCGCGCCGACCTCGCGCACCCAATGTCCCAGCAAGTGCAGGCCGAAGCCGGCATCGTTGAAGAAGGTCAGATGGGCGCCGGCGTCGCTCAGGCTGACCAGGCTGTGCGGGTGGTTGAGCATCCGGCCGACGGCTTGTTCGTCGCTGTTGAGGAGCTGCGCGGTGAACACGGTGCGCAGGTCTTCGGCCAGGGCGAGGTCGAGCATCACGTCCAGCGGGTCGTGCCCGCCGGCCGCGGCAATGTCGGCGACGCTGCGCTGTTCGAGCGCCGCGTGGGCGGGCAGGGCAACTTCGACCACCTGCACTTTGTCCCATTCGTTGTTGAACAGCCGGAAGGTCGCGGGCGCGGCCAGCTCGGCCCGCACCGCTTGCCGAAACGCATGGCTCGCGAGTACGGAGCGAAGTGCCTCGCCTTGCAATCCCAATGCCGGTTTCCAGCTTTGCAGGCCTTCGACCGGATAGGGCGAAGCCAGCGTGAAGTCCATGGTGAGGGGACAGCAGGACACCTGGCCGATCAGGCGGTGGCCGCGGGCGTTGGCGCCGCTGATGGCGTCGAGGTCGCGGAAGACCGCCTGCGGGTTGGTGCTGTTGTGCAGCAGCGCGGCGATCATCACCGGCCGACCCGACCGCGCCGCCATCTGCTCCAGAAATGGCACTGGCATCTGGCCGCCCTTGGTGACCATGTAAACGCCCTTGCCGGCCGCGCCCATGGCCTCGATCAGCGCCATCATCTCAGCGTCGTCGGCCAGGCGCGACGGCATCGGCAGGCCGCCCTCGCCGTTATGCGCGGGGCTGGTGCTGCTGGCGAAGCCCACCGCACCGGCGGCCATGGCTTCGCGGACGATCGCGGCCATCTGCTGCACTTCGTCAGGCGTGGCAACGCGGCGCGAGGCCTGATCGCCCATGACCCAGGTGCGCACCGACGAATGGCCGATATAGGCCGCGATGTTGACGGCGCTGCCGCGGCGCCGCAACAGCGCGAGGTACTCGGGAAAGGTCTCGAAGTCCCAGGCGATGCCCTGGCGCAGCACGTCGAGCGACATGCCTTCGACCTGGGTCAGGTTGCGCATCGTCAGCTCACGGTCGGCCGGCTTGCACGGCGCAATGGAAGCCGCAGTTGCCGATCACGGCCGTGGTGACGCCAAGCGCGGGCGAGGGCCGTACCTGCGGGTCCCAGGTGATCTGGGCGTCGAAATGGGTGTGGCTGTCGATGATGCCCGGCATCAGCGCCAGGCCGTCCGCATCCACCGTTCGGGTCGCCCGGCCACTCAGGTTGGGGGCCGCGGCCCGGATCCGTCCTTTTAGAACGGCGACATCCATGACGGCGGGATCGGCCCCCGAGCCATCGAACACCAGGGCGTTGCGGATCAGCAGATCATCCATGGGCGCTCAAGCGACTTTCAGCAGGGGCGCGGCAAACATTTCTTCCATCTGCTTGCGCGTCCGGTAGGCGTTCGTCGTCGTGTCCATCGCCACGTCGCTCCAGGCCACGCTCTGGCCTTTTTTCACCGGCCGCACCACCTTCACGTCGTGCGCCAGGCCCAGTGGCAGGCCGCCGATCTGCATGGAGCGCTGCGCCGGCAGCAGCTTGCCCCAGACGGTGTAGCCGCCTTCGCCGTCCAGCATGTCGCCGGGGACGAGGTCGCGCTTCGCGGTTGCGACGACGTCGGCATTCCAGCCGGTGGCGACACCGGTCGGTTCACCGCGCAGCGCGACGCTCGCGACCGACACGCCGACCTCCAGCCCGATCAGGTGCCAGCGCTTGTACAGCGTGAAGTAGCGGCCGCTTGGATCGGTGTGGGCGTTGTATTCCTCGAAGCAGTTGCGGATGTACTCGGTTTCGCCTTCGACCGTCACCCAGACGCCCATGCGGATATCGTAGGGGATAGCGCGGCCGTCTTTTTCGAGTGAGGAAATCACTTCGACCATGCCCTTGCGCTCGAGTACGCCGCCCTCGCTGATCGGGCGCGTGACGAAAGGAATGTCTTCGACGCTGGCGGGCGGATACAGCAGGCCGTTGCTCGGCACGCCGAGACCCGTGGCGTTGGACACCGCGGTGCTTTCGATCGAGGGCTTGGAGCCATCGAGAAAGCTGTTGAACATCTTCGGATTCAGCCCGCCGCGCTCGGCCTGCTCCGGCGTGAGACCGTAGTACCCCCAGACGGTTTCTGGCGTCGACTCCGCAAAGTGCGGCAGCCACTTGTGGCCTCGACCGGCGGCGACCACCGGGAAGCCGCAGGTGCGCGCCCAGTCCACAAGATCGCAGATCAGCGCCGGCTGGTCGCCGAACGCGAGCGAGTAGATGACGTTCGCCTCAGCCGCGCGTCGTGCCAGCAGCGGTCCGCAAAACGCATCGGCCTCGACCGTCACGTTGACCACGTGCTTG
>JANXVP010000484.1 GCA_025351615.1 Ramlibacter sp.
CCGGCAAGCTGGCGGACTGCCAGGAGAAAGACCCGGCTGAGTGCGAGATCTACATCGTCGAGGGCGACTCCGCCGGCGGCTCGGCCAAGCAGGGCCGCGACCGGAAATTCCAGGCCATCCTGCCGCTGCGCGGCAAGATCCTGAACGTCGAAAAGGCGCGTTACGAGAAGCTGCTGACCAGCAATGAAATCCTGACGCTGATCACCGCGCTGGGCACCGGCATCGGCAAGGCCGGCGCCACCAACGGCAGCGGCAACGGCGGCGGGGCCGACGACTTCAACGTCGCCAAGCTGCGCTACCACCGCATCATCATCATGACCGACGCGGACGTCGACGGCGCGCACATCCGCACGCTGCTGCTGACGTTCTTCTACCGCCAGATGCCCGAGCTGGTGGAGCGCGGCCACATCTACATCGCGCAGCCGCCGCTGTACAAGGTGAAGGCCGGCAAGGAGGAGTTGTACCTGCAGGGCGCCTCCGACCTGGACACCTTCCTGCTGCGCATCGCGTTGAACGGCGCCAGCGTGCAAACGGGTGGCGAGAACGGCACCACCATCACCGGCGACACGCTGGCCGAACTGGCGCGCAAGCATCAGGTGGCACAGAGCGTGATCAACCGCCTGTCGGGCTTCATGGATGCCGAAGCGCTGCGCGCGATTGCCGACGGTGTAGGCCTGAACCTGGACACGGTGCCGGATGCGGAAGCGTCCGCCATCGCGCTGCAGACGCGGCTGCAGGAGATGGACGGCGCCACCAGCGCCAGCCCGGCCGAAGTGGCCGGCGAATTCGACGTGCGCACCGACAAGCCGATCCTGCGCATCAGCCGCCGGCACCACGGCAACATCAAGAGCAGCGTGATCACGCAGGACTTCGTCCACGGCGCCGACTACGCGGCCCTGGCCGAAGCCGCCAACACCTTCCGCGGATTGCTGAGCGACGGCGCCAAGGTGACGCGCGGCGAGGGCGAGCGGCAGAAAGAAGAGAAGGTCGGCGACTTCCGCCAGGCCATGATCTGGCTGATCGCCGAAGCCGAGCGCTCCACCAGCCGCCAGCGCTACAAGGGTCTGGGCGAGATGAACCCGCAGCAACTGTGGGAAACGACGATGGACCCGACCGTGCGCCGCTTGCTACGCGTCCAGATCGACGACGCGATCGAGGCCGATCGCGTGTTCACGATGCTGATGGGCGACGATGTCGAGCCGCGCAGGGAGTTCATTGAGACGAATGCTTTGCGGGCGGCGAATATTGATGTTTAGGTTTTGCCGACACGCACGCTTTTACTCGACAGCAGGTACTGTTCGCGTTGACACTCGTGGGCAATGTCCCGCGCTTACTACTCCGCCCGCATCGACGAGTTCCTTCAGCAGCAAGCAACCGAGGTGCTCGGAAAGCTCCTGAGTGCTTCCGAATTTGCTGTAGAACTTTCTCAACGCTTCGCCTGGGAAGAACAAATTCGAATTCTTAGCGACGTTCTTCATCCATACCGGGAAAAAGGCAAAGTTTATTTCGAGTATTCGGTCCCGAGGGTGGGAAAGCGAATCGACGTCGTTGTGCTCCTTCGATCGACGCTCTTCGTCCTCGAATTCAAAGTTGGTGCCGAAGAATTCACGCACCAGGCACGGGATCAGGTTTGGGACTACGCCCTGGATCTGAAGAACTTTCATGAGTCTTCACACGACAAGATCTTGGTACCGGTGCTCATCGCCACCGCCGCTGCAAATTGCCCGATAAGCCTAGAAAAAAGTGCCATAGACGACGGTGTATTTCGGCCGATATTCGCCACGGAGCGTAGCCTGTCTCGTGTGCTACGAGAGGTACTTCTCTGGACCCCGAAGAGTCAAATCTCTGCAGAGGAGTGGGAAGGGGGACGTTACAAGCCCACGCCCACGATCATTGAGGCGGCGATGGCGCTTTACGCTGGACACGGAGTGGCCGATATTTCGCGAAGTGATGCTGGTGCCAAGAACCTGAATGCAACTTTTGCCGCTGTTGAGCGGGTCATCGTCGACTGCAAGGTTCACCACAAGAAGGCTGTTTGCTTTGTCACGGGAGTTCCTGGTGCGGGCAAAACCCTCGTCGGCTTGAACATCGCGACGCAACACGCGGACGAAGGTGAACTTCATAGCGTCTTTCTTTCGGGGAATGGCCCGCTGGTGTCTGTGATGCAAGAGGCACTTGCCCGCGATCAGGTACGGCGCGCCAATGAAGCCAAGAAACCGGTAAGAAAGGCCGAAGCCAAAAGTCGGGTGAAGGCATTTGTTCAGAACGTACATCACTTCCGCGACGAATATTTAACCGACCTTGGTCCACCTTCGGATCACATCGCCGTATTTGATGAGGCGCAGCGCGCCTGGAACAAGGACCAAACCGCAGCGTTCATGAAGAGGAAGAAAAATCGACCTGGCTTCACTCAATCAGAACCCGAGTTCCTGATTTCTTGCCTAGACCGTCATCCGGATTGGGCCGTCATTGTCTGTCTGGTCGGCGGCGGCCAGGAGATCAACACGGGAGAAGCTGGCATCAGTGAATGGGTGCACGCGATCCGGCGGTCATTTCCGCAGTGGGAAATTCACATCTCTCCTGAACTTCATGACAGCGAGTACGGGGCTGAAACAACTTTGTCTGAGGTCGGGAAACACGCGTCCCTCCACATGGACACTGATCTTCATCTTGCAGTAGCCATGCGCTCGTTTCGAGCGGAGAGCTTGTCAACGTTGGTAAAGAATCTCTTGGATCTCGACGTGATTGGTGCGAGGGAACAGTTCTTGGCCATCAAGGACCGCTATCCGATCGTGCTCTGCCGAGATGTCGGCCGAGCTAAGGTCTGGGTGCGCGGACAAGCGAGAGGATCAGAGCGCTATGGACTAGTCGTCTCCTCGCAAGCACAGAGGCTGAGGCCGTATGCCATCCACGTGAAATCCCCCGTAGACCCTGTGCACTGGTTCTTAGACGATAAGGCGGACGTTCGTTCGTCGTTCTATCTGGAAGACGTCGCGACAGAGTTTATGGTGCAAGGTCTAGAACTCGATTGGACATGCGTCGTGTGGGATGGCGACTTCAGGCAGAGCGGGGAAGCCTGGGAACACTTCTCCTTTGTGGGAAGCCGTTGGCAGAGAATTCTTGCGACGGATCGCAAAGCATTTCAGAAGAATGCGTATCGCGTGCTGCTATCTCGCGCGCGTCAAGGCATGGTCATCGTTGTGCCGGAGGGGGACCACAACGATCCAACAAGAAATCCGTCCTTCTACGACCAGACCTTCACCTATCTCGAAAGCATTGGCTTTCCATTGATCACCTGAGGGCGGGTGCTTGGTCCGGCGAGTGATGGCTCGCCCCGCTGCGAGCCACTTCAACAGTCTGCAAGGCTAGTGCCATAAAAGTATCTGCAGTTTATCGTCTATGGTTTTAGTTGACTGATATCAGTTATGCAATTAAACTGCGAATACAACGTACTAGAGTATGAAAACGAGTGCCGGCCACCCCATTCTGACTGCTGCCAGCCTCGGCCGCATCCTTCAGTCCGCGCGTAAATCCAAGGGTCTCAACCAGACCCAGCTATCCGCCCGGGTGGGGGTCAGCCAGGCACGCTTGTCCGCCCTGGAGCGCCAGCCCGGCAGTATCAGCGTCGATCAGCTCCTGGCCATGTGCTCAAGCCTCGGCCTCGAACTGAGCATCAGCCCGAAGGACACGAACGCCGCACCGGCGAGCGACTGGTGAGCCATGGGTCGCGCCTCGCATTCACGGGCCTTGGCCATCTGGAGCAACGGCATGCGGGTGGGCACCTGGCAAATCCCAGCCCGCGGAGAGATGGAGTTGCAGTACGAGCCCGCCTGGCGCGCTGCTGCGGCGGGCCGGCCCCTCTCACTGTCCCTGCCCTTCGACCTGGACGACCGGCCGTTGAAGGGTCCAGCGGTGGGCAACTACTTCGACAACCTTTTGCCGGACAGCGCAGAGATTCGCAAGCGCCTGGGCGAACGCTACGCGCGTGGCTCGACTGATCCTTTCGACCTGCTGGCAGCCATCGGACGCGACTGCGTCGGTGCCGTGCAACTGCTGCCCGTCGATCAGGCGCCTGAGGGTTTCGACCGCATCGAGGGAACGCCCATGTCGGACGAGGACATTGCCCGGCACCTGCACACCACAGTCACCATGCCGGCGCGCGGCCTGGAGAGCGAAGAAGAAGATTTCCGCATCTCTCTCGCCGGGGCACAGGAAAAGACGGCTTTATTGAAGCACGACGGCAAGTGGATGCGCCCGCATGGCGCCACGCCCACCACGCACATCTTCAAGCTACCTATCGGGCTGGTCGGCCATATGAAGGCCGACTTCACGACCTCTGTACAGAACGAATGGCTCACCATGGAGCTGATGCGCGCGTACGGTCTGGACGTTGCCGGCTGCGAGATGCTCGATTTCGACGGTCAGCCAGTGCTGTGCGTCGAACGCTTCGACCGCCAGCTTCACACTTCGGGCAAGTGGTGGATGCGGCTGCCGCAGGAGGACTTCTGCCAGGCGACGGGGCGCCCGCCCGAAGCCAAGTACCAGGCAGACGGCGGCCCGAGTGTCCTGGAGCTCACCAAGCTGCTGCGAAGTTCGGAGAATGCGCATGGCGACATCGAGACGGTCCTGACCTGCAAAGTCCTCTTCTGGATGCTGGCCGCTACAGACGGCCATGCAAAGAACTTCAGCATCCGCCTGCTCGCCGGCGGAAGGTTTCGGCTGACACCGCTGTACGACATCATGTCTGTGTGGCCCATCGAGGGCGATGGGCCCAACCAGCTGTCTTGGCACAACGCGAAGCTCGCGATGGCCGTCACGGCCAAAAAGCCGCTGTACCGGTTGCGCGACATCGAGCGGCGCCACTTCAATGCAATGGCAGCCAGGAGCGGCTACGGCAAAGATGCGGAGCCCATCATCCAGAAGCTACTTGAGGCGACACCGCGCGTCATCCAGCAAGTGCGCGACCGGGTGCCGCAAGGATTCCCGGAGCGAGTGGCGACGCGAATTTTCGAAGGCCTGCAAGGCGCAGCGCAGCGCCTGGATGCGATGCCTCCAGGTTAGCACCCGAGAGCGAGACTCGAGCAGCAGCCGACCTGACGCGTCCCCGCCGGCTCAGTGCGTGACCGAGCCGCCGTCGACAACGATCACCTGCCCGGTCACGAAGTCGCTGTCGCCGCTGGCCAGGTAGACCAGCGTGCCGGTCAGGTCGTCGGGGAGCTGCTCGCGCTTGATGGCGCGCGACGCGACGATGCCGGCGGCAATGCCGCCCTGCCAGTCCTGGTTCGACACCACATTGGCGCTGAGCGTGAGGCCTGGTGCCAGCGTGTTGACGCAGATGTTGTCGTCGCCCAGCTCGCGCGCGAGGCAGCGGGTCATTGCGACGACCGCGCCCTTCGAGGTGACGTAGTGCAGGAACATCGGCGTTCCCTTGAACACGGTTCCGGACGCCACGTTGATGATCTTCCCGTAGCGCTGCTTGCGCATCACGGGAGTCACCGCCTTGGCGCACTCGAAAGGGCCGCGCACATTCACCGCCATGATCCTGTCCCACTCGGCCGACTCGATCTCCACGAAGGGCTTGAGCTTGATGCTGCCGAACACGGCCGCATTGTTCACCAGCACGTCGATACGGCCGAAGCGGCTGACAGTCGCTTCCACCATGGCCTGCACGGATGCAGCCAACGTCACGTCCGTGTGAAGGGCCAGGACGGCGCCGCCCGCGGCTTCGATTGCCGCCGCCACCGGTGCGGTGTCGAGCACGTCGGCGCAGACCACCGCGGCGCCGGCGCTCGCCAGCGCCCGCGCGTAGGTTTCGCCGATGCCCTGCGCCGCCCCGGTGACGATCGCGACCCGGCCCTTGAGCCGGTCGGGAGTGAAACTGGGTGCCGCCATGTTCAGCGGTTCCCGGGGATCAGGAACTTCCACTGCTTCTTCTCCACGTCCGCCGCGAGCACTGTCGCCGGGATGTGGGCGTCGCCCGTGTCACGCATCGTGTACTTGTAGGCGCCGGTGAAGGACTTCAGCTTCAGGAATTCGTTCTTGATCGTCTCGCGCGCGCGCTTGGGATCGGTGTTTCCGTCGATGCCGGTGCGACGCATGATGTCGGCATACAGCAGCACCGCGTCATAGCCGATCGACCAGTTGGCCACATTCGGCGGCACGCCCAGCTGCGCATCCGCCTTCGCCAGCACGCGCTTCACGATGCTGGAATACACCGGGTCGTTGATATAGCTGGTGGGGCCGGTGTCATTCGTGGACCAGCCGATGACGTGCCAGTTGCGCCCCAGCTCGCCGACCATGTTGATGAACGGGCCGGACCACAGGATGGCGGTGTTGAGGATGGGCACCTTCACGCCCTGCGTGGTGAGGTCCTTCGCCAGCAACATGGCTTGCGCCGGGAAGGCGGCCGCCAGGATCGCGTCGGGGTTGTGGCTCTTGATCTGGATGGCCGCGGCCGACAGGTCGGTCGCGCGCGACGAGAACTCCACCGTGTCCACCACTTCCAGTCCGGACTTCTTCGCCAGCTCGGCGTATGCATCGGCGCTGGCCTTGCTGGAGGCCTCGCGCACGTCGGCCACGATCACCACCTTCTTCACCTTGGGGTAGGCCTTGAGGAAGTCGCGCATGCCCTCCGGCATGAGCGTGTCGTCCGGCGGCTGGAGGCGGATGGTCCACGGCTTCGTTGTGACGCCAGGTTTGACCGCATTGGCGCTGATCGCCGGCATGTTGATCTGGTTGGCCAGCGGGCTGACTGTTTCCCACTGGGTTCCGGTCAGCGGCCCCACAACGCCCATGTAGCCTTCGCCGGCGTATTTGCGAAACAGCAGGACGGCCTGGCCGGGGTCGGTCTGGGCATCTCCCACGTCCAGCTGCAACTGGCTGCCGTTGATGCCGCCCTTGGCATTGATGTCCTCGACGGCCAGCTTGACGACCAGTTCCTGCATCTTGCCGTAGCTCCCCAGTGGCCCCGTCATGGCCGTGATGATGGCTAGCTTCACGGGTGGTTTCTGCTGCGCCAGCGCCGTGGCGCCAACCGCGCCCAGCGCGAGGGCGGCGGTGATTGCCAATATCTTCCGCTTCGATTCGTACATTTTGCTGTCTCCTGTTGTTGCATCGACCATGAACCGCCGGCCCTCGCCGCCTCGGCTCGACAAAACTGTTGTCGCGGCCGCTCTGGGCTCAGGCGACCGCCTCCGGCGAAAGCCCGAGATAGCTCGCCATCACACGCGCATCCTTGGCCAGCGCTGCCGACTCGCCTTCGAGGGTGAACTCGCCGTGTGTGAGCACCAGGGCGCGGTGCGCCAGCTGCAGCGCGCGGTTCACGTTCTGCTCCACCAGCAGGATGGCCACGCCCGCGTCGCGTAGTTCGGCCAGAGCCTTGAACACCTCGACGGTCAAGAGCGGCGAGAGGCCCATGGACGGCTCGTCGAGCAGCAGCAGCTGCGGCCGGTTCATGATCGCCCGGGCCACGGCCAGCATCTGTTGTTCGCCGCCAGACAGGTTGCCGGCCGCCTGCTCGCTGCGTTCCCCCAGGCGCGGGAAGCGCTGGTAGGCCTTGGCCAACGCTTCTTCGAAGGGTTCGCGATTGGGCCGAATTTCCCAGGCCAGGCGCAGGTTCTCCAGAACCGGCATCGACTGCAGCGTGCCGCGCCCTTCGGGAATGTGCAGCAGGCCGGCGCGTGCGAGCGCATGGGTGCGCGTGCGGCTGATGTCGCGCCCGAGGAAGCTGGCCCTGCCACTGGAGAGCGGCAGCAGGCCCGACAGCGCCCGCATCAGGCTGGTCTTGCCGGCACCGTTGGCGCCGATCACGGCCACCGTCTCGCCTTCACGCACGGTGAGCGACACGCCGCGCAATGCGCGGATCGGCCCGTAACCAGCGCACAGCTCCTCGACGTGCAGGATCACCTCGCTCATGCCGCCTGCCCCGCTGTTTCCGCATCGGTGCCGAGATAGGCGCGCAGCACCTCGGGGTGCTTCAGCACTTCGTCGGCAGTGCCCTCGGCGATCTTGCGGCCGTAGTCCATGGCGACGATGCGATCGGACAGCGCGCGGATCAGCGGCATGTCGTGCTCGATCAACACGATGGCGTGCACGCTTTCGCGGATGGTGCGAATGTCGCGTGTGAGTTGCTGGGTCTCGGCCGCGTTCATGCCGGCGGCCGGTTCGTCCAGCAGCAGCACAGTGGGTTCGCCGGCCAAAGCGCGGGCGATCTCCAGGCGGCGCGCATCGCCGTACGACAGCGATGCGGCGACCCGGTCCGCCTGCTCTTCCAGCTGCAGCAGGCGCAGCCAGTGCAACGCCCGCGCGGTGGTCTCCCTGCGGTCGGCCAGCCCGAAGAAGGCGTGCAGCGGCCGCTCGGCGAAGGCCTTGAAGGCGACCAGCACATTCTCGAGCACCGTCATGCGCCGGAACAGGCGGATGTTCTGGAAGGTGCGGCCCACGCCCAGGTGGCCGATGCGGTTCATCGGGAGCTGCGTGATGTCGGTTTCACCGAGCAGGATCCGCCCTTCATCCGCCCGGTAGAAGCCGGTAATGGTGTTGATCAGGGCCGTCTTGCCGGCGCCGTTCGGGCCGATCACGCCGAGGATTTCGCCGGTATGCACCTCGAGATCGATGCCGTCGAGCGCACGCACGCCGCCGAAGTGCTTCTTCAATCCGTGCACGCTGAGCACCGGCCTCTGCCGGCTGACGCGCATCAGCATCCCCGCCTCACCCGGCGGGCCGCGCGCGGGCGCGGACGGTGATGGTGCGAAACGCCAGCAGCCCCTGCGGGCGGACCAGCAGCATCACCAGGATGGCGGCCCCAAACACGCTGGGGCGCCAGTCGGCCAGCACGCGGAAATACTCCGGGAGCAGCGTCATCACGGCGGCACCGAGCAGGGGACCCCAGAGGTTGTTGACGCCGCCCAGCACAACGTACAGCACAACATAGATGGACAGCACGACGTCAAACGTTTCCGGCCGCACAAAGTTCATGTAGTGACCATACAGGGCACCGGCGACGGCGGCGATGGCCGCGCCGGCCGCGAAGCCGATCAGCCGCACGGTGGTGACCGGGATGCCGAGCGATGCTGCAACGCGATCGTCCTCGCGCACGGCGTCGCAGATGCGCTGCAGCGGGCTGCGCGCCAGCCACAGCAGCAAGGCGCAGACGACCGCCACCGCCACCCCGACGTGCATGAGGCTGGACCCCGCCATGCCGCCAAAGCCGCCCACGCCGCCGACGTACTTGACGTTCTCGATCAGCACACGCACGCAAAAGGTGATGCCCAGCGTGACCAGAATCAGGTAGATGCCGCGCAGCCGCAGCGCGGGATACCCGACCAGTGCAGCGGCCAGTGCCACGCCGCAGGCGGACGCGAGGCAGGCCGGCACCAGCGGCCAGCCGAACTTCACGGTGAGCACGCCCGACGCATAGCAGCCCAGCGCCATGAACGCGCCTTGCGCAAACGACAGGCTGCCGGTGAGCAGCACCACGTAGACGCTCCAGGCCAGCAACACGTTGACGCCTGCGAAGAACAGGTGGTCGGCGATCATGCGCGTTGCTCCCTGGCATGCAGGCCGCCGCCGAAAAGTCCACCGGGGCGAAACATCAGCACGGCGATCATGGCCACCCACACGGTGACCTCCACCAGCCGTCCCAGTCCCAGCTGGTACATCAGGGCCTCCAGCACGCCGATCAACAAGCCGCCCACCAGCGCCCCGCGCAGGTCGCCCAAGCCGCCGATCGCCATGATGGCCAGCGCCTTCAGGCCGAAGGTCAGGCCGATGTCGGAGCTGGCGGCGCCACTGCGCAGTGCCAGCAACAGCCCGGCCTCGGCCGCCAGTGCGGAGGAAATGAAGAAGACCGCTTGCGTGACCCGTCGCACGTCGATACCCAGCAGCGACGCCGAGGGACTTGACTCCGCCACCGCGCGAATCTGCCGCCCGATGCGTGACTTCTGCAGCAGCAGATGCAGTCCCGCCATCAGCGCGAAGGCGACGCCGAGGATCACGAACTGCAGGTTGACGAAGCGCACTTCACCCACCGAAAAGCCCTCCGACAGCCAGCCGGAAGGCACCTGGACCGGCACCGCCTCCGTCCCCCAGACCTTCTGCACCAGGTCAGTCATGATCAGGCCCAGCGCCATCGAGCCCAGCGCCGCGGTGATCTTGGCGTCCGCGCTCTGAAAGCGGCGGAAGGCAACGAACTCGGTGATCAAGCCCAGCAGGCCGCCAGCAATGAAAGCCGCCGCGAAGGCCCAGGGGAACGGCAGCGACGACACCGAGAGCAGCCCGACGAAGCCGCCGAACATCAGCACCTCCGGATGCGCAAAGTTCAGCTTGTCGAGCACCCCGATGACCAGCGAAAAGCCGATGGCCACCAGGGCGTACATGGCGCCACTGACGATCCCGTTGACGAGTTGGCCGGCCAGCATCGCACGCTAGCGGCTCATGCCGGCACGGTCTTGTGTTCCGCGCGGAGCGCCTGCACCGCCGGCAGCACCTTGGCCGCGAACAGCTCCATGCTGCGCTTGGTCAGCTCCTGTGACAAGGTGCCGAAATGCATCATGGTGAGAAGGTTGCCGAAGCGCATCGTGTTCCAGTAACTGGTGATCTGCTCACGCACCGTGTCGGGACTGCCGCAAATGATCATGCCGTTCTCCATGGCGAACTCGATGGTCAGGTCCTGCGTGATCGCAGCCTTGGCCGCCATCATGCCCTTGAGCGACTCGCGCGAGGTGTAGCCTGGCGGCAGCAGCATTTCGAAGGGCATCTTGAGCAGGCGGTTGCGAAATAGCTCGAACGGCACCTTGGCTTCGCGCACCGCCTGTTCGTCCGTGTCGGCCACGTACACGGGCACGGCCCACCCCAGCTGATCGTCGGAAGCTTCGTAGCCGTAACCTTGTGCGGTGTCGCGATAGGACTGCAGGTACCGCTGCACCACCTTCAGCGGGCTGAAAGTCTGCAGGTAGGTATAGCGGTGCTCTGCCTGGGCCGCCCACTCGATGGTTTCGCGGCTGCCCTGCGACGGCACCCAGATTGGCGGGTGGGGCTGCTGCAGCGGCTTGGGCCACAGGTTCACGTACTCGCTGTTGTAGTGCTTGCCGGTGAATGCGAAGGGTCCGGGCCGCGTCCAGGCCTGCACGATGAGGTCGTGCGCTTCGTGGAAGCGTTCGTGCGAAATGGTGGGGTTCAGCCCGAACGTGTGGTATTCGGCCCCGATGCCACGCACGAAGCCGCTGATCAAGCGGCCGCCGGAGATCACGTCGAGCATGGCGTGCTCTTCGGCGATCGTCATCGGATGCGAGCGCAGCGGCAGGGCGTTGCCCAGGATGGCGATCTTCACGCGCTTGGTGCTGCGCGCCAGCGCCGCGGCGATCACGATCGGTGAAGGCATCAGGCCGTACGCCGTCTGGTGGTGCTCGTTCACGGCCACGCCGTCGAAGCCAAGTGGCTCGGCCGATTCGAGTTCGTCCATATACCGGTGGTAGAGCGCGTGGCCTTTGACAGGGTCGAAGAACTTGTTGGGCAGGTTTACCCACACCGTCTCATAAGCCTTGGTCGCCTCGAAATCGAGGTCGGCATAGGACATCAGGTGGAACAGGATCACCTTCATTTGGCTGCCCCTTCGAGGAATTCGAGCGCGCCCTGGACGAATTGTTCCGGCTGCTCGGTTTGCGGCAGGTGGCCGCAG
>JANXVP010000485.1 GCA_025351615.1 Ramlibacter sp.
TTGAAGCGGTTGGAAGGCGGCTCGTGGTCGACCGATTTGCCGAACAGCCCACCGCCCTTGAGCAGCCAGTTGAGGTCGCCGCGCTGCGGCCAGTTGTCGCGCACAAAGGTGAAGAACATGATCACCAGCGAGACGGCGAACAGCGGACCGGCGAAGTTGTGCATCGTCTTGAGCGCCCAGGTGAAGCCGCCGAACAGAGTGCCGCCGATCACCGGAAGCATAAAGAACTTGCCGAACGCCATCACCAGGCCGGAGATGGCGAGCACACTGAAAGCGATCGCATTGGCCCAGTGGGTGGAGCGTTCGAAGGGCGTGAAGCGCTCGATCTGCCCACCCTCGTCGGCGTCATGTTTGCCAAGCGGTCCCCTGACAAAGTAGAAAATCGCCAGCGCACCGAGCACGATCAGAAACAGTGAACCGCCATACGGGATCAGCCACAAATTGCGAACCTGCCGCCACGCTTCGCCAGCGGTCGTCAGGCGCGAGCCTGGATACTGCACCGGTGCCTGAATCAACACCCCTGCTTCTGGCGCCTCGCTTTTTGGCAGGCTGCTATAGCCCTCCATGCCTGAGGACACGCCCCGCCACATCGGCGCGTTGTTGCCCGGCTGCACCCTGTTGCGCTCGCCGTTGGTCTGGTTCGGGTACTTCGGGTCCGAACTCGCATCAGGCCTGATCTCGGGCTTGACATCGAAAATGTTCTGGCCCTGGATGCCGCCTTGCGGCGCAGCCGGCGACGGCGCCGTCACGGTGGCTGGCGGCGGCAGGTCGTCCTTCGACCGGTCCTGCGCCAAGGCCGGTGCGAGCAGCCCAAACGCCAGTGAAAAAGCGACGAGGAGTGACCGCAGCATGTTCAGTTGACCTTGTTGTACTCGTTCTGGGTATTCTGGGCGCGCGTGCGAAGCTGCGTTTCCCAACTGGTCTTGTCGCCGGCCTTCCAGCCAGATGCCGTGAACGGCGTTCCGGTACCCTGGAATGCGGGGGTGTCGAGCACAGTGCGGCCCAGCGCCTGGGGCTTTTCACCGCAGGCTGTCAGCGCCACGACCGCCAACACGAGAAGAACGGCGCGCATCATGACTTGCCTCCCGCTGGCTGTCCGGCCTGCTTGGAGCCGTAGGCAGTGCCCCAGCCCCAGACCTCCGCGCCCTTGCCGCGCTTGGTGACCCGGTTGCGCAGGATGTCGGCGACCACATCGCCGTCGCCCGCCAGCAAGGCCTTGGTCGAACACATTTCGGCGCAGGCCGGCAGCTTGCCTTCGGCCAGCCGGTTGCGGCCGTACTTTTCGAATTCCGCTTCGCTGCCGTTGGCTTCCGGGCCGCCGGCGCAGAAGGTGCACTTGTCCATCTTGCCGCGCACACCGAACGTGCCGGACGCAGGGAACTGCGGAGCCCCGAACGGGCAGGCATAGGAACAATAGCCGCAGCCGATACAGATGTCCTTGTCGTGCAGCACCACACCCTCGTCGGTGCGGTAAAAACAATTGACCGGGCAAACCGCCATGCAGGGCGCGTCGGAGCAATGCATGCAAGCGACGGAAATCGACCGCTCGCCGGGAATGCCGTCATTGAGCGTGACCACCCGGCGGCGGTTCACACCCCAGGGCACCTCGTTCTCGTTCTTGCAGGCCGTGACGCAGCTGTTGCATTCGATGCAGCGTTCCGAGTCGCAGATGAATTTCATTCTTGCCATGTTGGTCCCCTGGTCAGTTGAGGACAGAGCAGAATTGCCGCGCAATTGCTGATCTGTCCCGCAAGGTCGTGGTCATGCCACGGCCCGCTCGATGTTGCAGATGGTGGTCTTGGTTTCCTGCATCATGGTGACGCTGTCGTAGCCGTAGGTGGTGGCCGTGTTCACCGCTTCCCCACGCACCACGGGTGCCGCGCCACTGGGGTAATACGCCAGCATGTCCACGCCCTGCCAGTGACCGGCAAAGTGGAAAGGCATCCAGCAGGTGTCGGGGCCGACCCGTTCGGTGACCATGGCCTGGATGTTGATCCGGCCGCCCGTGGGCGTCACCAGCCAGACCTGCTCGCCGTTGCGGATGCCACGCGCGGCGGCCGCCTTCGGGTTGATCTCGACGAAAGCCACCTGCTGCAGTTCGGCCAGCCACGGGTTGGACCGCGTTTCGTCGCCGCCGCCTTCGTATTCCGTCAGCCGGCCGGAAGTCAGGATCAGCGGAAATTTCTCCGCCACCTTGTCCACCAGGTTCTTGTCCTGGATGGTCTTGTACAGCGTCGGCAGCCGCCAGAACGCCTTCTTGTCGTCGTGCGAGGGGTACTTGGCGACCAGGTCGGGGCGCGTGCTGTAGAGGGCTTCCCGGTGCTGAGGAATGCCGTCCGGGAAATTCCACACGACAGCGCGGGCCTTGGCGTTGCCGAACACATGGCAACCGTGGTTCTTCATGGTCACCCGGATGATGCCGCCAGAGTTGTCAGTCTTCCAGTTCTTGCCTTCGGCCAGCGATTTTTCGACATCCGTCAGTTCGTTCCACCAGCCCAGCTTCTTGAGCAGCACATGGTCGAACTCCGGGTAGCCGGTCTGGATGTCTGCGCCCATGGACGCCGACCCGTCTTCGGCCAGCAGGCTGACCCCATTGCGTTCGACGCCGAAGTTGGCGCGGAAGTTCCCGCCCCCCTCCATGACGTGCTTGCTGGTGTCGTACAGGTTGGCCGAGCCCGGGTGCTTGAGTTCAGGCGTGCCGTAGCACGGCCAGGGCAGACCGAAATAGTCGCCGGTCAGGTCGTAGCCGGTTTCCTTGTCCTTGCCGCCCCTTGACTTGAGCGTCTTGACATCGAAGTTGGCCATATTGCGCATGTGGGCCTTGAGCCGTTCGGGGCTCTGGCCGGTGTAACCGATGCTCCAGCACGACCGGTTGATCTCGCGCAGGATGTCCTCGGGCAAGGGCTCGTCCATGCCCTTGACCTTCTGCATCTTGTAGTTGCCCACCAGCTCCTTGCCGAAGCCGAGCTTTTGCGCCAGCTGGTACATGATCATGTGATCGCTGCGGCTTTCCCACAGCGGCTCGATCACCTTCTCGCGCCATTGGAGCGAGCGATTCGACGCCGTCACCGACCCGCTGGTCTCGAACTGGGTGGCCGCCGGTAGCAGGTACACCGCCCGGTTTTTGTTGAGGTCTTCCGGGCGGCCCGGCATCGCCGCCATGGCCGCTGTGGCGGATGGGTACGGATCCACGACCACCAGCAGGTCGAGCATGTCCATGGCCCGCTTCATCTCCAGGCCACGGGTCTGGGAATTCGGCGCGTGGCCCCAGTAAACGACGGCCCGCAGGTTCGAGTCCTGGTCGATCAGCTCGTTCTTTTCCATCACGCCGTCGATCCAGCGCGAGACGGTGATGCCGGGCTTGCTCATCATCGCGGGCGTGGCGAACCGGCCCTTGATCCAGTCGTAGTCGACGCCCCAGATCTTGGCGAAATGCCGCCACGAGCCCTCGACGATGCCGTAGTAGCCCGGCAGCGAGTCGGGATTCGGGCCGACATCGGTCGCACCCTGGACGTTGTCGTGCCCGCGGAAGATGTTGGCGCCACCGCCGGACATGCCGATATTGCCCAGCGCCAGCTGCACGATGCAGGAAGCGCGCACGATCGCGTTACCGGTGGTGTGCTGGGTCTGGCCCATGCACCAGACGATGGTTGACGGCCTGTTTTTAGCCATCATTTCGGCGGCCATGTACACGCGCGCTTCAGGCACGCCGCAGGCCTCCTCGACCTTGTCCGGCGTCCACTTGGCCATCACGTCCTTCTTGACGTCTTCCATGCCATAGACGCGGTCGTTGATGTACTTTTTGTCTTCCCAGCCGTTCTTGAAGATGTGGTGCAGCACGCCGAACAGGAACGCGATATCCGAGCCCGAGCGGATCCGCACGAATTCATCGGCCTTGGCGGCGGTGCGCGTGAAGCGCGGGTCCACGACGATCATCTTGCAGCCGTTTTCCTTGGCGTGCAGCATGTGCAGCATGCTGACCGGATGCGCCTCGGCGGCGTTGGACCCGATGTACAACGCGCACTTGCTGTTTTGCATGTCGTTGTACGAATTGGTCATGGCGCCGTAGCCCCATGTATTGGCGACCCCGGCGACGGTGGTCGAATGGCAGATGCGCGCCTGGTGATCGCAGTTGTTGCTGCCCCAGAAGCTGACGAACTTGCGCATCAGGTACGCCTGTTCGTTGCTGTGCTTGGACGAGCCGATCCAGTAGACCGAATCCGGCCCGCTGGCCTTGCGCAGCTCCAGCATCTTCGCGCTGATCTCGTTGAGCGCGGTGTCCCAGCTGATGCGCTCGTACTTGCCGTTGACCAGCTTCATCGGGTAGCGAAGGCGGAATTCGCCATGGCCGTGCTCGCGCAGCGCCGAGCCCTTGGCGCAGTGCGCGCCGAGGTTGATGGGCGAATCGAACACCGGTTCCTGACGAACCCAGACCCCGTTTTCGACCACCGCATCGACTGCGCAGCCGACAGAACAGTGGCTGCAGACGGTGCGCCTGACCTCGATCTTTCCCGCACCAACCGCGGGGCTCTGGCCGTCGGCGGCGCCGGCTTTTTTCACCAGGGCCAACTGGGACGCGGCAATGCCGACACCGACACCGAGGCCCGACCGACGCAGGAAAGCGCGCCGGTCCATCGTGGGCAGGGCGTTGGACAGGCCCCGCTGCAAACTATGGACGAACGGCGAGCGAGCGCCACCCTGGGCCGAACCCGACTTCTTGGTCAACAACATGGAGGTCTCCAGCAAAGGGAGTTAGACGAGGGTGCTCTTGTAATACTGCTTGACGCGTTCGGTGAGCTGGTAACCGCCGCCTCTTTCGGGCGGGGGATTCAGCGCGGCTGCGGGTGGCGCGGAAAGCGCGGGGACCGCACCGGGAAGGAGGGCGACCGCGGCTGCGGCGGCACCCACGGTTGCGGCGCCGGCGAACAGGGTTCGGCGCGATAGTGCGCTCTTTGGCTGACTCATGGGCTGTCTCCTGGGGTTCCCATTGGAACTAAACTGCTTTTCCACTCCAAATGTAGCATCCCCTACGTCGCTTGCAAGCACACCGGCACAGGGAAACCCCTTAGGGACCAGGTCTTCATCCAAGCATATCGAAGCCTTGGGCCTCGACACTGGCAAATGCGCGGGTCAATGCCGCCAGCGAGGCGTAGAACTTTGCCTTCGGGTGCGCCACGATGGTGTCGCACATGACCGTCACCCAGGGCTGCAGATGCGCAGCGAAGAACCCGGACTGGCGGGTGAGGTTGGCCACAGCCACGTCCTCGCCCGCAATCAGGTAGCGCATGACTTCACAAAGGTAGGCGATGTGGTCTTCGGTGTCGGACATGCTGTCGTCCCGCTCCAGCCGCAGGGCCGCCAGCTCGGTCCGCAGCCGGACCAGCGGCCGCTCGTTCAGGAAGCCGCTGAGGTAGTGGGAGCCGAACAGGTAGACCTCGGGTTTGCCGACGCCGCCGAAGAGCGCGTCGTATTCGCGTGCAATCGCCTGGTCGTCCAGCGCCCGCGCGCTGGCGACCAGCTCCCGCCACGGCTCCTCCAGGAAACCGCCTGCGGCCGGCGCCTCGGTTGCAGCGACCCGCAGCGCTTCGAGCAGCTCCGGCGGCGGTGGCGCGTAAAACAGCTGCGACAGCAAGCCATAGATTTCGGCGCGCGCGGTTTCCTCGTCGAGTGCGGAAGAAACCGGAATTGAAGTGACGGGGTCAGAGCCCAATTTCGTTCACCATTTTTGATCGCCGTAAAAGTTGCTGGTCCGGATTTGGGATCTGACCCCGGGTTAAAGGTCGTTGATTTTCGCCTCGTTGTCGGCCGAGTAGATGTCGATGACGCGGCAGTCGCTGCACATCTTCAGCCGCTCCAGCGCAGCCCCCTGGAACATCGAATGGCCGGCCAGCTTGCCCAGTATGGCCTCGATGGCCTTGAGGGTTCCAAAGGGCTTGCCGCAACGGATGCAGCCGTAGGGTTGGGTTTCGTTGAGCACCCGCGCCTCCTTGCGCTGCGGCGTCAGCAACAGGCGCGGTTGCAGCGTGAGCGCATCTTCGGGGCAGGTCGCGACGCACAGGCCGCACTGGACGCAGTTCTTCTCGATGAAGCGCAGCTGGGGCTGCAAGGGGTTGTCCTGCAGCGCACTGGCCGGACACGCGCTGACGCAGCTCAGGCACAGGGTGCACTTGTCCTTGTCGACGATGACATTGCCAAATGGCGACCCAAGCGCGGGCAACGCGATCGCGTCGGGCCTGAGCGTCGCATGTTCGATCAGGTGGTCCAGCGCCAGCTCCAGCGTGCTGCGCTTTTCCTGGGCGACCGCGAACCGCGCGGGCACCCGGGGCGCGAGCTGACGGGTCTGCCCAAGCGCCTGCAGCGAGAAATCGAGGTCGGCAGGCGTCTTCGCCGACAGCACCTGAAAGTGCGTGCCGCTGTACCCCAGGCCGTTCAGAATCGCTTGCGCCGTCGCCATCTGGTTCTTCAGGCCGTCGATGTATTGCAGCGCTTCTGCTTGCGTGGTCAGCACCGCCACCTGGCTGGCGCCGAACGCAATCGCCGACAGCCACAGGTCGACTCCCACGCTTGCCGTGTGCCAGAGCGGCACCGGGATGACATTGGCAGGTACTCCAGCTGCAACTTTGAGCTGGGCATGGCGCCCGAGCGCCTCGACCAGCGCCTGGCCCTCGACCTGGCTATGGAACAGCAGCACGGCGTCTTTGCCACCGGCACCGGCGTAGGTCAAAAGCAGGGTGCGCAATTTCAGACCCTGCT
>JANXVP010000496.1 GCA_025351615.1 Ramlibacter sp.
CAGTTGCTTCCTCCCCTGGCTTGACATCCTCGAATTTCACCTTCCCGGTAGCAAAGTCGTATTCCATGCCGAACTTCGGTGTGCCTGGGGGCGGTGCTTTGAACTGTGCCATGATGGATTGAAAGTAGGTTGAAATGCTCTCCCGGCAGAATACCCCACCTTTGTGCAACAAACTGTCATAGACCACGCGCAGAAGCCGCGCACGTGCGGCAGCATCGCGCGGGTCTTTGGTGAGTGTCGAAACGCGGATTTCCCTACCAGCGGACTTGCTGGATCCCCTATACGCAAGAGGAACGACAAAGCGTGCGCAGTACACGCCGTTGCGGGTCTGAACAAGATATGAAGCGGCCAAAACAAGCTCCCGGTGTGGTACCGGGTGTCATCCTTGAATGGATGACCCCTTGTTTTGGCCTTGCTTCTTTGGAAAAGTCCTTCAAAATCAAGGACTTACCAAAATTGATGGTGGAGCTGGCGGGAATTGAACCCGCGTCCGCAAGCCTTCTTCGCACAGTTCTACATGTTTAGCCGTCTGCTTTGGATCTCGCTTCCCGTATCGCACAGCGGCACGCTATACAGGACGCCAGCAACCTATTTTCTCGTTCCATGCCAAGTTACCCGACACAGAACCAGCCCATGAAATTATCTTTGCAGCCGGGAGCCTTTAACTTGCGCTAAAGACCCCTTGCCCAGCCCATCGGCCTGCTGTTGCAAAGCTCACCGGCAATTAAGCGGCGAGTGCGAAACGTTCGTCGTTTGCAGTTAGTTTTTTTGAATCATTTTTACGAGCACATTCAGCTCGACATGCCCTGCCGCGCGTCCGAACCCACGTCGAAACCAGTGCAGCCCCAGGACCCCTAGTTTACGCCTGCCCGCCAGATTTCAAGAGCGTCAGCAGTTCCGACGGGGAATGGATGTGCGCATGCGCACCCCAGCCGCGGGTGTCTGCGTTGCTGCCCAGATACCCATAGGTCGCGGCCACGGTCAACATTCCGGCCGCCAGTCCGGCAACGATGTCGCGCTCGTCATCGCCGACATAGACGCAGCGTGCGGGCGCCAGGTTCAACTGCCGCGCGGCTTCCAGCAAAGGCGCGGGATGCGGTTTTGCGTACTGCGTGGTGTCACCGCTGACCACAGCCCCCGCGCTTGCGAAAAGCGGCATCTGGCGGGTCAGGGGCAGCGTGAAGCGTGCGGCCTTGTTGGTCACCACCCCCCAGGGCAGGCCCCGCCTCTGGAGCTCGTCGATCATTTCGACGACGCCGTCGAAGGCGAACGTGCGCCGGGTCATGCAGTTCTCGTAATTGACGAAGAATTCCTCGCGCAACGCCGCGAAGTCCGGGTGCTCAGGGGCCGCGCCGAACGCGATGCCCAGCATGCCTCGCGCGCCGGCGCCTGCCATCGGACGGTATTGCCCAAGCGGCAACGGCGGCAGGCCGCGGTCGGTGCGCATCTTGTCGGCCGCAGCGCCCAGGTCGGGCGCGCTGTCGATCAGTGTGCCATCCAGGTCGAACAGCACCGCACGGATGTCCTGGAACATCACGACTTGCGGGTGGAAATCATGTAGTTGACGCTGGTGTCCGACGACAGCCGGTAGCGCCGCGTCAGCGGGTTGTATTCGATCCCGCGGCTGTGCTGCAGCTGCAGGCCGCTGGCCCGGCAATAGCCGGCCAGTTCGCTCGGCCGCAGGAATTTGTCGTATTCGTGGGTGCCCCGAGGCAGCAGGTTGAGGAGGTACTCGGCGCCAAGAATCGCAAACAGGAAAGCCTTGGCGTTGCGGTTGATGGTCGACACGAAGACCCATCCCCCGGGCTTGACCAGGGCGGCGCAGGCACGCACCACCGAAGCCGGATCGGGCACGTGCTCCAGCATTTCCATGCAGGTCACGGCGTCGAAACTGGCCGGCTGTTCGATAGCGAGCGCTTCGACGGCGACTTCGCGGTAATGCACATGCGGCGTCTGGGCTTCGAGCGCGTGGAGTTGCGCGACACGTAGCGCCTTGCTCGCGAGATCGATGCCCAGCACCTCGGCCCCCTTGCGAGCCATGGAATCGGCCAGGATGCCGCCGCCGCAACCGACGTCGAGCACCCGCAGGCCGTTCAGCGGCAGCTGCGACTGGATCCAGTCCAGCCGCAGCGGGTTGATCTGGTGCAGCGGCCGGAATTCGCTCTGCGGATCCCACCAGCGATGGGCAAGGTCAGAGAATTTGGCCAGCTCGGCGGGATCGGCATTCAGCAGGGTGGGAGCGCTCATCGCAGCATTTTGGGCCAAACCAGAAAAGCGCCCTTGCGGGCGCGCATGAAAAAAGCCCCGTCGCCGGGGCTTTTTGAGGTCAACCAGGAGGGGTTAACGGTTGGCGCGGGTACCGACCACTTCGATTTCCACGCGACGGTTCTTGGCGCGGCCTTCAGCGGTCTTGTTGTCGGCGACCGGCTGCTTCTCGCCCTTGCCTTCGGTGTACACGCGGTTCTTCTCGATGCCCTTGGACACGAGGTAGGCCTTGACGGCTTCAGCGCGGCGGACCGACAGCTTCTGATTATAGGCATCCGTGCCCACCGAGTCGGTGTGGCCGACGGCGATGATCACTTCCAGGTTGATGTCCTTGACTTTGCTGACCAGGTCGTTGAGCTTGGCCTTGCCTTCGGGCTTGAGAACGGACTTGTCGAAGTCGAAGAAAGCGTCTGCAGCGTACGTCACCTTGGTGGCAGCAGGCGGCTGGGCAGCAGCAACGGGAGCCGGAGTCGGAGCGGGCGCGGCGCGGGGAGCAGCGGGAGCTGCAGGAGTGGCGACCGGAGCAAGGGCGGGGGCAGCGGCCTCAACCAGGGCGCCGTCGCATCCGACAGCAGCAGTGGCCGGGGTCCAATTGGCATCGCGCCAGCACAGTTCGTTGGTGCCGTTCTTCCAGACGAGCTCGCCGGTGCCGTTTTGCCAGTTGTCGATCTGGTTGCCGCCATTGGCCGCAGTCACCCGGGTTTGGGCGACGGCTGACGTTGCCAGCGCGACGGAGGCAAACAGCATCGCCACTTTGTTCAGTTTCTTCATGGTTCTCCTCTTGGGGAAAAAGCCGCAGCCGCGCTGCGTAAACACGACGATTAAGGTGACCATCACCAGAAGCGTCGAGGTGATTGTGCCACACGTCCTTACACAATCCATGGTTATGAGCTTCAAGCCTCGTAGGACAAAACCTCAACAGCTCCTTATGTTGCGGCTTTGCGACATGGGCGCCGCAACGTAAAATCAGCGGCTTCGCCCCGCCCGCCCCTGCCCGCCCCTGCCCATGACCCAGTTCGCCAAAGAAACCCTGCCAATCAGTCTCGAAGAGGAAATGCGGCGCAGCTACCTCGATTACGCGATGAGCGTCATTGTGGGCCGAGCCCTGCCCGATGCCCGGGACGGCCTGAAGCCCGTGCACCGGCGCGTCCTGTTCGCGATGCACGAGCTCAATAACGACTGGAACCGGCCGTACAAGAAGTCCGCGCGGATCGTCGGCGACGTGATCGGCAAGTACCACCCGCACGGTGACCAGTCGGTCTACGACACGATCGTGCGGCTGGCCCAGGATTTTTCGATGCGCCACATGCTGGTGGACGGCCAGGGCAACTTCGGCTCGGTCGACGGCGACAACGCCGCTGCGATGCGCTACACCGAAATCAGGCTGTCCAAGATCGCGCACGAGATGCTGGCCGACATCGACAAGGAAACGGTCGACTTCGGCCCCAACTACGACGGCAGCGAGCGGGAACCGCTGGTGCTGCCGAGCAAGTTGCCCAACCTGCTGGTCAATGGGTCCGGCGGCATCGCCGTGGGCATGGCCACCAACATCCCGCCGCACAACCTGAACGAGGTGGTGGATGGCTGCCTGCACCTGCTGCGCAACCCCGCAGCCACCATCGACGAGCTGATGGAAATCATCCCGGCCCCCGACTTCCCCACCGCCGGCATCATTTACGGCATCAACGGGGTGAAGGATGGCTACCGCACCGGGCGCGGCAAGGTGGTGATGCGCGCCAAATGCCATTTCGAAGACATCGACAAGGGCCAGCGCCAGTCGATCATCGTCGACGAGCTGCCTTACCAGGTGAACAAGAAGACGCTGCAGGAGCGGATGGCGGAGCTGGTCAACGAGAAGAAGATCGAGGGCATCAGCCACATCCAGGACGAGAGCGACAAGTCGGGGATGCGGCTGGTGATCGAGCTCAAGCGCGGCGAAGTTCCCGAGGTGGTGCTCAACAACCTGTACAAGCAGACCCAGCTGCAGGACACCTTCGGCATCAACATGGTGGCGCTGATCGACGGCCAGCCGCGCCTGTGCAACCTGAAAGACCTGATCCAGGTGTTCCTGCAGCACCGGCGCGAAGTGGTGACGCGCCGCACGGTGTTTGCGCTGCGCAAGGCGCGCGAGCGCGGCCACGTGCTCGAAGGCCTCGCCGTCGCGCTGGCCAACATCGACGACTTCATCTCCATCATCCGCAACGCGCCGACGCCTCCGGTGGCCAAGACCGAGCTGATGAACCGGTCGTGGGACAGCAAGCTGGTGCGCGAGATGCTCACCCGCGTGCGCACCGACGGCGGCACCGTGAATGCGGACGACTACCGTCCGGACGGCCTGGAGCGCAATTTCGGAATGGGCCCGGACGGCCTGTACCGGCTCTCCGATATCCAGGCCCAGGAAATCCTTCAGATGCGCCTGCAGCGCCTGACCGGGCTGGAGCAGGACAAGATCGTCGCCGAGTACAGGGACGTGATGGGCGAGATCGAGGACCTGCTCGACATCCTGGCCAAGCCGGGGCGGGTCTCGACCATCATCAGCGACGAGCTCACCGCCATCAAGCAGGAGTTCGGCCAGACCAAGCTCGGCGCCCGGCGCAGCATCGTCGAACACAACGCGCAGGACCTGGCGACCGAAGACCTGATCACCCCGACCGACATGGTGGTGACGCTGTCCCACAGCGGCTACATCAAGAGCCAGCCGCTGTCGGAATACCGGGCGCAAAAGCGCGGCGGCCGCGGCAAGCAGGCGACAGCGACCAAGGAAGACGACTGGATCGACCAGCTGTTCATCGCCAACACGCACGACTACATCCTGTGCTTCTCCAACCGCGGCCGCCTGTACTGGCTGAAGGTCTGGGAAGTGCCGGCCGGCTCGCGCGGCTCGCGCGGAAGGCCCATCGTCAACATGTTCCCGTTGCAGGAGGGCGAAAAAATCAACGTGGTGCTGCCGCTCACCGGCGACAACCGCGTCTTTCCGGCCGATCATTTCGTCTTCATGGCGACCTCGATGGGCACGGTCAAGAAGACGGCGCTCGACGAATTCAACAACCCGCGCAAGCTGGGCATCATCGCCGTCGACCTCGACGAAGGCGACTACCTGATCGGCGCGGCGCTCACCGACGGCAAGCACGACGTGATGCTGTTCAGCGATGGCGGCAAGGCCGTCCGCTTCGACGAAAACGATGTCCGCCCGACCGGCCGCAATACCCGTGGCGTGCGAGGCATGATGCTGGACGACAGCCAGGGCGTGATTGCAATGCTGGTCGCCGAGGACGAGCGAGCAGAGCGTGAGAAATCGGAGTCGACACGCACGAGCGTGTTGACCGCCACCACCAACGGCTTCGGCAAACGCACCAACATCACGGAGTACACGCGCCATGGCCGCGGCACCAAGGGAATGATCGCGATCCAGCAGACCGAACGCAACGGCAAG